>JABDKS010000173.1 GCA_013002105.1 Pirellulaceae bacterium
TCGCAACACCGAGGAGTACAAGGACTGTGATATTTGTGCCAACGATATCTTCCGCGACTCATGGGCCGAATCGGGTGTCCAACGTCGTGCGTTTTCGGCACCGCCTGCGGCGAATGCATCCGCGGCAAACGGCACATCATCCGGTAGCGGATTGCCAGCGGGAATCAACGAAGAACAGCTGGTCAAATTGATTACCGACGAAGTGATCCGACAAATGCAAACTGCATCGTGATCGGATTTCCGCGTCCGGTTTGGCTGCGTCGGCAGTTCACAACTCAGACTCTTAGCAACTCAGACTCTTAGCAACACAGACTCTTAGCAACACAACTATCGAGAGACAGCATAGAAGATGAAAGTTTCAATCATTGGTGGCGGCGGACTGGTCGGATCGTGCGCCGGGTTTGCTTTGCAGTGCGGCGGCATCGTTCGCGAAATCGCTCTGCTGGACGTAAATCAGGAGATGGCGGTCGGTCAAGCGCTCGACATGCAACACGGCGGCCCCAGTGTGGCCGATCAATGCATCAGTGGCGGCGGCTACGAACACATCCCTGACAGTGACGTGATTTGCATTACGGCCGGATTACGTCGTAAGCCCGATGAATCGCGTTTGGATCTGATCAATCGCAACACGGACCTGTTTGTCCAAATTCTGAACGATGTCAAAGCGGCGGGGCCCAAACCGTCGGC
Source organism: Pirellulaceae bacterium (assembly GCA_013002105.1). The sequence goes on from JABDKS010000173.1 coordinate 688, forward strand.
AATCGTCGTCGTCGTCAGCAACCCCGTCGACATCTTGACCTACTTGGCAGCGGTCAAGCTGGGACTGCCCACCGAACAGGTGATCGGCCTGGGGACGCAATTGGACACGATTCGGTTCTGTTCGCTCATCGCCCAGCAGCTCAAAGCACCTCCTACGCAGACGAAGGCTTTGATCCTTGGTGAGCACGGTGAATCGATGGTTCCGATTTGGAGCAGTGCAACCATTGCCGGTTTGCCGCTTGATAAGTACCCGGGGTGGTCGCAATCGCTACAAAATCAGTTGTTCACACGGACACGCGGCAGTGGCGCGGAAGTGATCAAACGAAAGGGTGGAGCCGGATTCGCCGTTGGGATCGCCATTCGCGATGTTATCGAAGCGATAGCGCTTGATCGTCGTTGTGTGCTACCAGTAAGTAGCGTGATCAAGGGCTGTTACGGAATTCGCGACGTGGCGTTGTCCGTTCCAACCGTGGTCGGTCGCACCGGCGTGATGAAACAAATGGAGATCGAACTTTGGCCGAAGGAAGTTCAAGGGTTGCGAGCGAGTGGTGCAGCGCTCAGAAAAACTCTCCAAATTGTGCTCAACCGGGTGGCGTGAGAACGTCAGCAAAGTAAAGTGTTCACTCGAAGGTTGGGCCACCATGAATTCGTGACTCACGCATCTGTTCAGTACAGATGCAGAACCCCAACGAATTGCAGCAAAATGCTTTGAAACGGGGTTACAGGGGACAGAGGAACACTTTTTAACGGCTGTGTAACCTTGTATTCCTGTGGCTCCCTTTCAGAGCATTTTTTTCGCGGATACGAAGTCGATCCCGAGATCGATTGGTCGGGATCTGAACTTTCCAACGAGATCCGATCTGTCCAACGGAATCCGATCTTTCCAACGAGATCTGATCTATCGAACCAGAATCAGTAGCTGCGAGAGCTGGTCCGGTCCATCGCTATTGGACGGTGCGGTCGCCGGAATCGCATCGCCATGGATCGGCAAATAGCTTTGCGAACTCAATTCGCGGGCGACGGTGCTGACAGCGTCCCCCCGCAATTGCCACGACGTGTCGTGACGGACGGACGTTGGATCGATTTCTTTGAGCGATTGTGCGATACGACGTACCGGTGGCGTCATCACCAGACCCAATCCCACCGACTGGACGCCTTCGACGTCACGGATCAGATTTCCGATGAGAACATCGATTTTCTTTCCCGGAGCTTCCAGGTAAAAGACTCGCGTTCCATCAACCAATTCTTGATTACCTTTCATTGATTCCGCGATAGAGCTGACCATCTTGTCGCTCACCACTTTCTCTTCGATCGCCTTGATCGATGAATTCCGCATCGCCTCCTGGACGGCGTGAGACAACCGGCCTGATTCGGTCAACTGTACGTTGATGGCGAGAACACCCGAGAGACCCTGCATCTGTTCCAGCAACTCCGCTTCGGTTGGCAACCGATTCGTTGCCGTCGGTTCAACGCCGGGGGACTTTGAATTGTTGTTCGCGACAGCCTGGTCGGGCGACGTGGCCATAGCGGGATCGGTGGCCGATGTGGGGTCACTGATCGTATCTGGAGGCACCCGATCTGTCGTTGGAGTTTCCGGAGTCATTACGATGGCTGAATCCAATGGATCGCTTCCGGGAGCAAACTCCGTTGGTCCATTGGGGATCTTGTTGCCATCAGGACTGGGGACGTCGATCGGATCGGTCGTCTGGGGTACGGCTTGAGTGACAATGGAATTGCCCGGATTCTGATTGACGGGATCGTTCTGCTGATCTGACTGAAACACGACGATCGCGACGGCGATGGAGGCAGCCAATGCCACCATGGCGGTAACGGCTTTGGCGAGGGTGATTCCCTTGGCCGGTTCGGTAGTGCTGGGTTGTTCGGCGACACGCAGCAACGGATGGTCTTCAGCCAGTCCTTCTGTTCGGGCCTGTGCAACAGCAGCACCCAAAACACGGTCGGCGAAGCCATCATCCAGGCGGAAGGGAGCGTCGGCACGACTGATGTCTCGCAAGGTGCCACGAATGCGGCGCAAGTCCTCTAATTCGTGAGCAACATCGACATCGTCTTGTAAGAGACGTTCGACTTGTTCACGCTCGTCATTGCTGAGGACATCATCCAAATATCCACTTAGCAGTTGATCGAGAATATCTCTTGGAACTGACATTTCTAAAAAACACCGTTTGGCCGCGGTTTCGCAGGCTGAAATGCCGCGTTGATCTGCGGCGAGGTACTTTCGGGTACTTTTGCGATGATCCGGCCTTCAAACGCCGCAGCATCATACCTTTGTTTTCTTCGGCAAGCTTCTTTGCTCTCCGATAACGATCCGATGCTTTCCAGGTGGCCAAAGTTCCCCGGGACCGGGCCGATCGGGTGAACAATACCCAAAAAAACCGTGATTTCCGCTGGTTTTCTCCGGAATCGATCCCGCGAAACCTACCTTTTACGTAGGTTCTGCTACTCTCTTTCGGTTCCAAATCTTGGCTTTTGAAGCCCCCAAACACGTGTGATGAGTTTCACAAAGTATCCCGCGTGGTCACGATGCCCCCAATGCGTCCCTCTGGCGAATTGATGAATCACGACGAGATCCTGCGTACGAATCGGCAAGTCTATGACGCGATGGCCGCCGCCAACGATCCATTGTGTCGGCCTGCAAAAGAAGATGAATTGTCCGAGCCATTGGCGACGGTCGATGCCGGCGGATGGCTAGGTAATTCGATTGTCGGCCAAAAGGTGCTCTGTTTGGCTGCCGGCGGCGGACGCCAGAGTTCGCTGTACGCCGCTGCCGGAGCCGAGGTAACGGTTGTCGATTTAAGTGGTGCGATGTTGGAATTAGATCGACGTGTCGCGCAGCAACGCGGTTTTTCGGTCCGACTGTTGGAGACATCGATGGAGGACCTGTCAGGCCTTCGCGACGGCGAATTTGATCTTGTGATCCATCCGGTCAGTACCTGTTACGTACCCGACGTCAGGCCGGTGTTTGCCGAGGTCGCTCGCGTGCTTCGTGTCGGCGGCCTCTATATCAGCCAGCACAAACAGCCGACCAGTTTGCAGTCGTCGACGCAGCGGGGCGGCGAATGTTATGAAATCCGTCACGCGTACTATCGCGACACGGCCGTCCCAGAGCCCGCCGCGGTGACACGCACATCCCGACGATTACGCGAAGCTGGTGCGGTGGAGTTTCTGCACCGCTGGGAACAATTGGTCGGGCTGATGTGCCGCGCGGGATTTGTGATCGAAGATTTGATCGAACCGATGCATGCGAAACCGCAAGCGTCACGTGATTCTTTTGCCGATCGAGCAACGTATGTTCCACCCTATGTCAGGATCAAAGCACGCCGGCATACTGGCAACCGAGATGACGCACAGGTGAACAGATCGTTGTGGCTTCCGGACGCTTGATCGGCGTTCACGGTTTTGCAGCAATGGATTTGATTTTGAACCACGGCTTTGCGCTGGTAGGCACCGCGTTGATGCCTTGATTGATTACGAGCAAGTATTTCAGAAGCTTGCGGGTAACAGTGGGTAGGATCCAGCGGTTGCATCGGGTTCTGCCACGACCGTCCATTGAGTGCCTGACACCGTGTAGCTGATGCGATACAGCTGAGTGTTTCCGTTGACCGTATGGCTGTAGCGATAGTTTGTTGACGGCGGTGGATCGCCGGATTCCAGCCGGTCGCAGGCAATCGCAAGAACGGATACCGGGCCGGCGTTGTAGTCTTCGCTCGCGATCCTTGCCTGTTCCAAACGCAGGGCAGCGCTCAGATGCCGTTGATGAACTGCTGCGAATGCCGTGGACGTCAGAATAATGACCATCACCAACAGCAGCGCATATCCGCGGCGCCTTTTTGCAGCTCGCCGATTACCGAACCGTTGATTCATGCGATTCGACGGCCGGTCGGCCAATGTTCGTGGTCGCTTGGGCGATCGTGGTTTGTCGTTCATAGCACATCCGATGTAACGAAGGTGTACGTTTCTGCGAAACCGGCCATTTCAAAATCGATCGAGATCGTGATATCGCCCGCGTTTGCGACAAAGTCGACATCGTCAACGTGTCGTGCGACGGTGTAAGTGTTGCCGCTGGTCAGGTCGCTGCGGATCAGACGATCGCCATCGAGCGAGTAGATGATGACTCGATCCGGCAACACCCAATCGGCCGACGCGTCCTGGTCAGAATCGAAACAGAGGCGTAACTCATTTGTGTTGGGGATCATACGACCGACCAAACGCCACTCGGCGCGGTCACCGCTCAGATCATCCGGCAATGTTCCGCCAAAATCGCGACGTAGTGATTCAATCGCTAATCTGGCTTCACAAGCAACTTGTGTTTCGACAATGTTCGCTGCCATGTGCCGACTGACATCCATGGCAACGCCCGAAGCCATCACGACCAGCCCGGCTGCGATGATGGATCCAATCGTGATCTCCAGCAAACTGAACCCTCGTCGACGTCGGGATGGACATCGTGAGCCGCGAGATTTGCGTCGGTTGTGTATCGGCGAACGGTCCATCATGGTGCGGCCTCGATTACAGCCGCGGCACCGCCATTGGCGGTCTCGGTCACCGATAGGATGTCCAGCGGTCGTCGTGATCGGATCAAAAGGGCGTCGACCATGATGTAGCTGGCACTGTTCGGACCATCCTTCAATCGTACTCGCAGCACACCACTATTGACGGTGTAGACGCCCAGCTTTGTCCAGTATCGCCCGGCGTGGTAGAGATCCGATGGGTATGACGATTGGTCGACCGGTACAACGTCACGCAGGGTGGATCCATCGTAGATGCGATGTGGAATCGCGGAACCTGAAACCGAAAACGAAGGATAAGTCACAAACACTTCGTACTCGTTAGGTGGTAGACCGGCTTTGCGAAACTGCGCCCACGACCCCGTGTTTCCTAACGAGTAGTGGTAGTGCGCACTACCCAGAAACGTTGCGAAGTATCCCCACGAATACCATCCCCAGAAATCGGTTGGTCCCTTCTTGAATCGCATAGCGGGGACGGGATCCTGGTTGTCAATGATCTCTTCAATGTAGACGTTTGGCAGCACCGGTTCGGCGGGAACCAGGGTCGGTTCAATACTGGCGTAAACGCCCAGCTTACGTTGCCAGGGTGTGCTGGCTTGATTCAGCGCGGCTGTGTCGGCCGCAGGCAACGTTTCACGTAGCAGATTAGCTTGTCGTGTTTGTACGACCGTCATCGAATACAACCCAGCCATTCCGATTGCCAACAGCACCATTGCAACCTGGACTTCCAAATAGGAAGAGCCGATTCGGCGCGTGTGGGCGGATGGAGAATAGGCGATGAACATGAGACTCAATGGAGCGCGTACGTTGGGCCGAACGATCAGATTTTGACACTGAAACTTAGGTTGCAAACCAAGGCCACGCCAAGGATTTTGCAACGGAAATCGCCGTCTCACGCGATGTCAGCGGCAGACTGCCCGATGTCCTTAGAAAGAGGGCGATAGCACTGGCGTAACGCCCGTGATACCACTGGGGCTTCCGGTAACGGTGCCACTGATTGTGCCGGTTTCGTCGATCGTAAAGGTGCCTTGCCAGGCTCCGTTGTAAACCGGTTGGTTCAGCTCGTTGATTTGCCGACGGCGGGCTTCTGCCTGAAAACCGGCGGCATTGCCACTGGCGATCACAAATTCGTAGCGAGGTGCGGTTAAATTCAAATCACTGTCGATCAGGCCGGCGTCGATCAGCGTTTGCATGTTGGGTGCGTACGTTCGGTTTTCGAGCCAATAGAATCGCTGAGCGGTATTGACCATTCGCAATCCCGCGCCCGCCATGTCGGCGTGTGATTGCTCCATCGTCTGGACGACGCTTGGAGCAGTGAACGAAACCAGAATCGCCAGGATCGTCATCGTGACGACGACTTCGATCAGCGAAAATGCGTTTCGGCGTGTCTTCTTGGTCGTGATCATTTGACGTTCCCTGCCATCTCGAACATCGGGATGTAGATCGCCAGCATGACGACGCTGATGACCGCACCCATCACCATGATGATGCCCGGTTCGGCAAGCTTGGTGACGCGGCCCATAAACGCTTGGGTCTTCTCGCGGTAATAGGGTGCCAGTTCTTCCATGACGGGCCCCAGTTGCGCTGATTCTTCACCGACTTTGACCGCGTTGATCATCATCGATGTGAACAGACCCGATTCCTCT
>JABDKS010000230.1 GCA_013002105.1 Pirellulaceae bacterium
TCGCAAAGTAGTGCGGAAGCAATGAACGGCGATGTGATGGTTGATGGTGGTTGTCTAGCATTGCACAATCGCGTCGAGGCCGTGATTTTATTGATTCGGCTAAATCAGACGTTCGAATGGTAACCCGAAGCGTCAGTTTTGAAGTTGCGTTTTCGCGTGACGTATAGGTTTTTCATAACCCGACGCGTAAGCGAGGGACGAGTCCATATCAGTTGTCCCTCGCTGACGCGTCGGGTTACGAGAAAAGCGCAACTTCAAAAAGCGTCAGCGAGGGACCCACCGTACTCCGTTGTCCCACGCTAACGCGTCGGGTTACCAAAAAAATCACAGCCTCGTCGGGTTGCCTTCGCGATGTTTTCGTCGATCTAGAACCTATCGCGGTCGTCCGCACTGGATCATGCAAAGAGATGAAACAGGCATGTCCTGGATCGGCGGATTCGCTCCATAGGACACCCACCAGTTTAGCAAGATCGCGACCGGTGCGATCGAATTGAGATTCTGAGCGAACCGTTACAGTGGTAGCCAACCACTCGAGTCACGCTGGACCGGTTTGGGAGCGATGTATCGCGGTTGGGAATCACGCTCTCGTTGCCGCGACAGGGTGGCTTCGCGAACGGGCACCGAGATTCTCGCCGACGCGTTATTTGCCTCGCCGTTGCCGCTGTCGAATCGATCTTGCCACATCGACGGTGCACTGGCTTGCGGCAACTCGGGAGCCGAGAAAACCGGTTCACTTCGTTCCGTCTGATCGGTGCGATGACGGGGAAATGGGTTTTGATAAGACTCGGGAGCTTGGATCGGTCGCAACGTGCTGAACCGAGGCGTGGAGTCGTCGGCGTCCAAGCCGTTGGGCTCTGGCAATAGCGGCTCCAACTGCGTTTGGCGGGGCGATTGAATGGTCGATGACGTCGGTGCGTTCAATTCCGGCATGTTGTATCGGCGGGAGTCCCAGAACGAACTTTGCTCGACGTTGCCGCTGTCTTCGTCGACATCAGGTGTCACGTCATCACGGAACAGGCCGTCGTAGTAGCTGTCGTTGTCGACATCCGGTCGAGCCGATTCGAGTCTTGGTTGGGGGACGTTTTGACGATCATTTGTCGCCGCTCCATTGCGTGGTCCGGTCAGTGGTGCGGTGTTTTGTTGGATGTACCCGGACGACGGTGCGGTCGACGGTATCGGCGTGACGTTGTAATCACTTGGCGATGTCGTTCCACCGACCTGTCCGATGATGTTGGGATTGCTTGCGGCACCACCTTGGGCGAATGGATTTGCGCCGTAAGGCGATGGACCGTAGGCGGGTTGTCCAATCGCTGGCTGCTGGATGGTTGCAACGTTTTGGCAGTTGGACGTGGATGGGGTCAGCGGTCCAATGGGCGTTACTGTGGTGCCAGGTCCACCAAGGAGCCCGCCGCCTTGAAAACTGTTGTATGGTGTTCGTTGCAGTTGTTGGACGTAGGACGAACAAGGTTGTTGGACCGTGACCGTCGTCCCCGACACGGGATCGACCGTGGTGATTGGTCGATAGTAGGTGACCGGCGCGCGGTAGTAGGAACTGGTGTAATTGGTGCCCAACATCGAACTGAAAAAGCGAGCCAATCCGCCCAGTCGGGGTCGCGGTGCGTTAGGAAACAACGGGTCAACGGACGGTGCGACCGTCTGCACGCCTGCTTGCGGTGATGTCGTGATGACCGCCGGCTGATTCGAGCCGTAACCGACTCGATAGGGCTGCGCGGTGGCGGCGAGATTGTTGGGGTAAATGTTGCCTGTCCCGTAGAACGGGTTGGAAGCCGTGTTGGCACCGCGCAAAACGCCCGCCAATGGAACTTCGCCGCCCGTGTTGCGACCGGCAAACGGCAGGGACCGACCCAGCCCGATATTCGGTGTTCCAAACGCGGGAGCTGGCAATGTGGTTGCAGGTGGCAAAACCGGTTGCCTCGCTGCTGCGGCCCCGAGGAACGGCCGGTAGGCAGTATTCATGTTTGGCTGAAGTGTCACACCGCTTTGGATCATGCTGCTGCCGGCTGGTGTAAGCCCCGATGGTGCCAAGGTGGAGCCGGTCGTGGCGGTGCCACCGATCGTGATCGGGCTGCCAAGTGGCGCCGCGGTTCCGCTGGTCGGCAATCGATAAGCAGTTTGAGGTGCGCCGGGAGCCATCACCACCGGGTTGCCCGAGTAAACCGATCGATTGTCGTAAGTCTGCATCTGCGCCTGATAAGTCGGCGCGGGATAGGTTTGCGCCGGATAGGATCCTGCAACCGCGATTGTCCCCTGTTGGGGTGCAGCGGTGGTCACGGTGGGAAGCGGACTGATCGGCGCAGCGGGTGCGTAACCGGCAGCGTAGGGCGAGTATCCTGCGGCAGGTTGCGCATAGCCAGCAGTCGGCTGGGCGTAAGTCGCGGTATAAGGCGTGTAGCCCGCGGCGTACGGGTTTGCCGTTCGACCGAACAACCAATCACAAAATCCCGCTTCGGCCTGATTGGCCGAAACGATGATGGTCGCGAATAAAAGAAAGATAAACGAAAGGCGTCGGGTCGACATCGATCCGTGTTCCGTGCAGGAGTGTGTTTCACGGCGCACCGCATGATGCGCGTACCCATGGCGGAGGGTTCCGCTAGAGTTCCGTTGTAAATTGACGCCGAAACAAGCGGCCGGTCAACGAAACTTGAGGCAACGAGTCATCGTTGGAAAGCTTTTTGGTTACTCTGGAATCGGATGTAACGGTCATGCCGATTCTCTGTGCTGCCGGTAGGCCTGGCCTGGACAGTGCTGCGTGACCGATGCGCCAGCAAAACCGCTACGGTTACCGCCTCTGGCGTGAAACAAACGCCGGTTTTTGACACCCGTTGCTGCGTCGCGGAACCCGTTCGCTATTGGCGTCGGCTGAGTTCGGTCGGTCGCGTCTGATTGGGACGCAACCGGCTCAGATCGGGGATTTGATCGCCGACGCGCAGCCGCATCGAGGCACCTTGGAAATGCGAGTTCTCATACAGCAGGACTTCGTCGGAGCCGTCGCCGTTCTCGCCCTTGGCACCTTCGATGGCGACGACTTTGAGGGCGGAAAAGGAGTCATTCCACGACTCAAGAGGGTGCGTCTCAGGATTCTGTGTTGGTGACTTCTGCGTTCGAGAATCTTGTAGGCCGTCAACAACGTTCAGCAACAGCGCGTAGTTTCCCTTCCCTGGCTTCTGAGCCAATGAGCCAACTAGCTCGACGCTGCGGCCTCGGAAACCGCGATGCTCGTAAGCGATCACGCGGACGTTCGCGCCGACCCTGGCGGAGGATATGCGATCATCCCAGGTGGACGTCTTGTGTGGCGGCATCCTGATCCGCTCGGCGGTGCCTAGGACCGCTGGTTTGTCTGGCATGTCCCGAATCGGGTGCCAGTGCTGAACGGTCAGGGTGTCGCCGCCGACCATCCAGCGTTCGGCGCGGTCGTCGTCGTAACGGATTTCGACAAAGCCATCTTTCACAGTCGCGGTTCCCGCTGCGCTGCGTGCCGACTGCGTCACGGTAGCGGTACCGTCGGCGTGGATCTGCGTGGTCTGCACCACACCGTTGGCAAACACGACCGTCCATTTACCCACGGGCAAGGTGATCGAGGTCGTAGGGCCGGTTCCTACCGGCCGCCCCTGCACAATTGACCGCTGGGAACCGGCCGTACGTTTGATCTGTCGAACTCGAGCGTCATAGGCGGGAAAGAACCGATCGTTTCTCCAGCGGTTGGTCATTTCGCGCCCGTCGGCGGCGGCAAAGCCGGCGACCAGTTTCGCTTCGAAGGACGGTCTGAGAATCTCCGAGCGGCCGACGATGACGCGTTCGGTTTGTTTCGGTTCCGGTGAAACCTGTAACGGGAGCACACGATCGACCTGGGCGCGGGGAACGATCCAGAACACACGCAGCCCGGGCGTCTCGAAATAACTTGCCCACCAGGTTTGCAGCATCGCATCGGCTTCTTTACGAAACAGTCCGGCGTCCATCAGCATTTTGACACCGTCGGCGTAGAGCTCTTGTTTCCAGTCGGCATTGTAGGGTTGCGAATCAAGATTCACCGACGACGATGTCGTGCCTGGTCGGAGCGGTCCGCGTACTGACCAGCGAGCCTGCCGGTTTTCGTTCAAATCAAAAACGAGCCACTGAGGTACAGCGTGCTTGCCAGTATTGCTGGCGACCAGCTGTGTATCGGTCGCGGTGAAAGTCACCGGCAATTCCATGCGGCCCAGGCCGCGATAGAACAGGTATTTTTCTGTTTCGTTTTGTGCATTGGTGACGAGGGCGGAATCGGGATAGCGTGGATAAAGCCAGCAGGGCAATTCACCACTTCGAAACACTCGCTGGGCCGCATCGTCGGTGGCCGGTTCCACAAGAACATTCCACCGGATCGATCCATCGCGCGGCTGATTGAAATCGAGTTGACCCGCGGGCGCGGGTGCTTCGCCACCGCTGCGTTGCGGAAACCACTGACCGATACTGCCGCCACGGAATCCAACATCGACTTGCGCGTCGAAGGATTCGTCGGTGTAGAAGTACAGCACGGGGGTTTCCAGCCGCACGTTGACGCCAACAAACTGCCGCGCCGGATCAATGGCGCGTCCTTTGGTAAAACGCTGCTCGGGCACCCCGGCCCGTTGGAGTTTGGGAGTGTCATCGAGTTCATAAACAAACTCGGGCAGTGGTGCGTCCTCCAGATGGACGCCGTCAAGATGAGTCCCGTCCGAACCGATCACCGCAGTGAACGTGCCCCATTCGTGCAGCACGTATTCCTGGGCCGAAGCCTGCGAAAGTATCCCGGTCAGTACGACAATCGCAGCAGAGAGTAATGGTGTTTTCATGCACGTCATTTTACCGGTCGAATCGGTCGCGAAGGACGATCGTTCAGACGCTTCGCCGGTAAAGACAGGTTTCTTACAAGTCACTGACAATTCAATGAGTCGTCGCGGTGAAACCCGTCCTCTTTCACGTCACCGTGATTCGATACGACTGGATCGCGGCGTGACCCGACTTGCGAAACGGCCGGGGCATCGGTTGAGCAGCATGGTTGGCATCCACGGTGCGACATCGAATCGTATATTGTCCGGGCGGCAAACCCGGATGCAGCATCGCCCAGTGCGCTTTGGTCAGTCGCATCGGCCAGTTTTTCGGCTTGCCCCGGTCGTCAAATCCGAGTGTCGATTGGGGAATCTGTCCATCGCGAATGCCGCCACCCCAGTCCTGTGGCGGATCGAGAATCTGTGCATCACGCCAGGGTGCGTTTTGGTAATACGGCGGCTTGATGCGATCGCGATCGTCTTCGCTGACCGGATCGTTCTCATCGCGAATCCAAACCTGGACTTTCTTGAGTCCCGAGATCCCGACTTGCGCCCAGCCGGTCAGCGGGATCGGCGTATTGGCCTTCCACTGCTTATCAAGTGGAAACAGATTGCAGAACGTCTTCAGCGGGCTATCGACATCGTTGTTTTTTTCGCCGTAGGTGTCATTGGCGTGAGGGATATTCGACAGCACGATATGGGACAACCATTTGATGCTCTTGAATCCGTAGGCTTCGGGGACCACGATCCGAACCGGTCCTCCGCGCTCGGCAGTGAGCCAGTGGCCGTTCAGCTTGTAGCACAGAATCACCGGCGGCAGGCCAAACGGGTCTTCCAGCACGCGACCGACCGGCAACGAACTGCGGAACATCTGTTCTGGGTCGTCGTTGTGATAGCCGTAATAGAAGACGCGGCGCAAGTCCTGCACCGGTTGTGTCATCCACAGCACCGTTCGCAGTGGAACGCCTTCCCAGATCCCGGTGCCCAGCGGACAGCCGATGTTCAAGCAAGTCATCACTTTGGCAAACCGCACCGCGTGCGTTTTGCCCAGCTGGATCAGGGTGTCGAAATCGAGTGCCGTGTTGTCGGACTTGGTCAGCGGAGTGCGTAATCGGGACGGGTGTTTTTCATCACTGACGACTTCCAGTCGCCAGGTCTCCCGAGTCAGTCCCACTTCGCGTTTCTTGGATTCGGGCAACTGATGCGGTTTGGGGTTACCGCGCGACACATCTTGAAAGTCATCCTGATCGGTCAGCCATGATTCCAGAGAATCGATCGCCTGCGCCAGCGTCGCGTCATCGCGCGCGTTGCTACCCGCGTTGTCGTCCGGATTGGCTGCCAGCAACCGATGAGATTGCATCGCAGCGATGCCTGCTGCACCGAGCCCGATGAAATAGCGACGGGTCACGAGACGGTGAATCGCCAGGAAGTCGGAATTCATAGCTGTGTGCCTTCGCAGAGAGTCATCACAGGGCAGGATGGAACCGGAATTGCCAGAACCGTCGATGGACGCTTGCCCGAGTCGAC
>JABDKS010000238.1 GCA_013002105.1 Pirellulaceae bacterium
GGCAAAAAGAAGGTGGTCCGATCGGCCGCGGGACTACAAGCCGAGAGGCTGACCACGAACATGAAAAAAATCAAGACACGACGCTGATCTTGAGTTGGGCGACGGCGCACTGTGCATTGACCGCAAAGCTGTTGTGTGGCCGAGCGGGCACGAAATGGGTTTCGTTGCCCGCGGCGACTGCCAATCGTATTACACTGTTTAACCACCGTTTCCTACTTCCTTCACGCGAATCCATTCTCATGCGACGAACGATCCTGTTGATATTTGCTGCTCCCATTGTGACTGCTTTTCTTGCTTTTGGCGCGGTCGATGCGGCAGAGAAAAACGTTTTATTCATCATCACGGATGATGAAAGCCCCACTTTGGGTTGCTACGGCGACCCGGTCGCGGTCACGCCGGCGATTGATGCAGTCGCCAAGGACGGATTGATCTTTCGAAATGCATTCGCCACCACCGCATCCTGTAGCGCCAGTCGCAGCGTGGTGATGAGTGGTTTGCACAACCATCGCAATGGGCAATTTGGGCACCAGCACCACTTTCACAAGTTCTCGTCCTTTCATAACGTCGTCGCATTGTCCCTGCCACGCGTGATGGCCAATGCGGGTTACCGCACCGGTCACATCGGCAAGTATCACGTGGCTCCGGAGACTGTTTATCAGTACGAAACTTATCTAAAAGGCGACGGACGCAATGCGGTCCAAATGGCGGAAAAGTGCAAGGACTTCTTGACCAATGCGTCCGACGATCGGCCATTCTTTCTGTACTTTGGCACGTCCGATCCGCATCGCGGCGGCGGAAAGGACACCGATTCCAAGCGGGATTTGAAACCTGATTTGTTCGGCAACAAGCCGCACGATCAAGCCTTCGAGGGCGTAAACGAAGTTTTCTTTGATCCAGCGACGGTCCCCATTCCCGCATTCCTGCCCGACACTCCGGATACACGCGAAGAATTATCGCAGTACTACCAGTCTTGTGCGCGAGTCGACCAGGGTGTCGCTCGGCTCCTGCAGATTCTTAAAGAGGCTGATTTGTACGATAAGACCATGATCGTCTTTACCAGCGATCATGGGATGGCTTTTGCCGGCGGCAAGACAACCGTCTACGAAGGTGGTTTGCGGGTGCCCATGGTTGTGCGTGATCCCTATCAAAATCAACGCGGCGTCGAGTCAGATGCATTGATTAGCCACATCGATATCACGCCCACTCTATTGGATTTTGCTGGTGGGCTGAATCACAAAACGAACGCGCCCAAGGAAATGATTGACCCTGATCAGTTTTGGAAACAGAGGGGCGAAGCGGTCAAGGAGAATCGCAACGGTAACAAAAAGTTCAATCGCTACCACGGTAAATCATGGATGCATTGTTTGGCCAATCCGCGTGAGTCCCATCATGACACCATTTTTGCGTCACACACGTTCCACGAAATTCAGATGTATTATCCGATGCGAGTTGTTCGCGATGGCCAGTACAAACTGATTTGGAATATCGCACATCCCCTGCCCTATCCTTTCGCATCGGATTTGTGGGCCGCAAGCAGTTGGCAAGCTCAGTGGGCCAAGGGCAAAGATGCGCCCTACGGCAATATGACGGTGGGTCGCTATGTGCAGCGTCCTGAGTTTGAACTGTTTGACATTAGCAATGATCCGAATGAAACGACGAACTTGGCCGATAGCCAGGGACACCAAGATGTGCTGGAAAAGTACAAAGCCAAGCTGAAACAAATGCAAAAAGAGATGGAGGATCCGTGGATCATGAAATGGGATTACGAGTAAGTCTCTGGGCAGTCGATGTTGTTGATGCGATGGTTGCGGCGTGCCATCGCAAACGATGCGATCGCCACGCACCCAAGCATGATCCCGATCACCAGGCTCGTTACCATGACCGACAGGTTGGACATTGGCATGGATCCAAATTCGATTTCGTAAACGGCCGAATTGGTCGGCACCGTTTGCGTCTCTTGATTCAACAAATAGAGACCCGGAACCGCGGTGAATCCAGCGAGCAAACTGGAAAGAATCCCGGTGAGCGCCAGTGTTCGCACGGGTCGTCGCACTGGTCCGTTGGAAACGTCATGAGCACCAGGCTGATAGGGATTGGTCATGCTTGAGCATCTGAACGAATGATGTGGGACGAGCCGGACAAGGGTCAGGGATCCATAGACAAATGGTCCGAAGGCTGCATTGTACGATTGATTCCTGACGTTTTGCCCGTGTGTTGTAGACACGGACATTTCTAGAACTGTTGTAGCTGGACAACGCTAGTTTTCATTAACCGATGCGCGATAGCGCGGGTTGTCTTCGCAACGAACCGCGGCTAGCGCCGTGCGGCTAGGGGGGCGGGAAAACGTAGGTTGCTGATTCCAAAGTGGCGCTGTTCAGTTAGTGGACAGTCGTTGCGATCAAGGTTTTCGAAAAACGTTTATTTCTGCCACCGGATCGCGAACGTGTGTTCGTTGCCGAAAAGATCGACTCGGCCGGTAATGTCCAGCGACTTGTTCGGCTGGACCGAAATCTGAACGTCGTCGATGTCACTGTGCTCCATCATGTAGATCGCAAGTTCGTAGTCGTCGATGTCGTCCAGAGTTGCAGTGGCTAGATACTGGCTTTTGTCAGTGGTTGGTTTAGCGGGGAATTCACGCAGATAAAAGTGCGGCGCGTACAGGGCCCACGACCATGGCGATGCATCGTCTTCGGAAATCTGGTCATGTACACATTGCTTGCCGCGGATTTCGATCGTTAGTAGTGGATTGCCCGGATCGCTCAAGTCGACATCGAACGATGATTCATCTGTGTCGATCTGGAAGTCGGTGTCGTCGATCAAGAATATGGCGTCAGACATAGTGGCAATCCAATACAAGGCCAGAGTGGTCGGTGTGGTTCGCCTTTGATGATACAAAGATTGCTTGGTCCATTGGGAATGCTGACCGTCCGTATCGGCACGAACGTCACGATTGCAATTCCTTGCGCTTAACGGCGACCACCATGTACCGTTTGGTTCGCGTCGACGGCATTTGGTTGGTAGCCTCCATCCATTTCACCGCTTGGATCTGTAGGCCAACGGATTCCATCAGATAGGGCGCCGTCGCCATCGTTCGGCAGGCTGAAAGGGGTAATGCGTCCACCTCGGTTTGGAGTGATCCCTGCCAGGCATCGCGGTCGTATATCCCATCGATCATGATGACGGCCCCACCGGGTTTGAGCCAATACAGCCAGTTGCGAAATGCCGCGAGTGGATCAAATAGGCTGTTGACCAACTGCCGAGAGACAATCGCATCGAAGGAATTCGCACTGAAGTGCGATTGATCGTCGTAAGAATCGCAGAAGCCGGCGACAATCGAGATTCCGCGCAGCTCCTTTTTCGCGCGAAAACAATCCAGCATTCGATTCGAGGGTTCCAGTGCGGTGATTTTCAATCCCTGGATCTGCGCAAGGATTTTGCACATCGCGCCGGTGCCGGCACCGACATCCAACACCGACATTCCCGCACGGAAAGTGAACTCTGTCGCGATATCAGATCGACAAGCCTGCAGGTCGTTTTCGGTCAGTTGAACCACCCAACGCTCGTACCGAGCCACATCGTCGGCATCGAAGTTTTGGAGATAGCGGGCGCGTGATTCCGCCTGAGTTCCTCGCCAAGTCATTGTCATTGCCCCACTTTCCGGCGCTGAAACGTCATTGCGATGATTCTTTGGATCGTATCTCGCCGGCGGCTTTCATCACTGGCAGCATGTCTGCAAAACCACATCCATAGTGATGAATGCCGTCGACGGCCGGTAGGTTCAAAAAATCGACAAGTCGGTCTTCGCGATCGCGAGAGGCGACGATGACGCGTGTACCGGACAAGTTCATTTCGTCCAAACGCTCTCGGCAAGCTTGTGTGTTTGCCGCGACCGCATCGTTGGAATCGTTTCGTTTTGCTTTCCACGCGAACGTCAGTGTGGGCTGCAGCGGAGTGGGTGTTTTTTGCAGAATCTTGGATACGTCGTCCACATGTCCGACGATGATGAGTGTCGGGGTTTGCGTCGACGGTTTCCAAAATTGCTTGCGGCGAGCGTGGTCCACCAGTTGCCAGCAGTCATCGGGAATGTTGTGCCATGAGCGTCGTGGTGACGAGAGACCCAGTGAGACGGACGCTTCGGAAGTCAAATCGGTATCACACAAATGTGTCGCAGTAATCGTGGTCGCGAGAAAACGACGGCATCTATTCCCCATTCGTCGTCGTAGGTCATTTCCAAACCGTAGGCGTCGCAATAGGCCGCGTATTTGGCCGGGATCAAGTGCGAGACTCGATACGTCATCAGGGGACGTCGGTTGGGATGCATGTGCCGTGTAACCTTCGCGTCGGCCTGATGGTTGGCAGTCTCGCGGGCGAACTAGTTATTGCTGGGTGGGCGAAAGCGGTGAAGGCCCTGCTTGGCGGCTTGGTGCGATTGCTTGGTGTCTTGCTGGGCACCCGGGTCGCCTTGAGATTTCATCCAGCGGTCTAACTGGGCAACCAATTCCGCTTTGACGGTCGCGACCGACGGGTCGTCGACCAAGTTATTCATCTCGTACGGATCATGGGCAGTGTGATAGAACTCTTCGGGCGGTCGCTGCATATAGCGCTGGACCAATTGGTACGTCTGTTCGCTATTGCCCGATTCGGCGATCCATTGTTGCCAATACGGGTTGTTCAGCTTGCCGTCGCCTTGGATGCCCATCAAATGTTTTTCGATATACAAATTGTCCGGTTGCAGATTACGGATGTACCGGTACTCGCCGTTGCTAATGGTGCGGATCGGATACGCCGGGCCCTCGGGAATATTGTTGTGTGTTCCATACGCGAACTGGCGATGCGTGTCCGTCTGACCCATTAGGACCGGTAAAAAGCTGGTGCCGTCAAAAGTGGACGCATGGGGCGTCGCACCGGCCAAGTCCATTAGTGTTGGCAACACGTCGGTGTACTGCACGATCGCATCGGTTCGTTTGCCGGCAGGAACTCGGCCGGGCCATCGCGCAATCATGGCTGTGTGCAGGCCGGTGTCCCAATTGGTCCATTTGCAACCAGGAAACTGTGATCCTTGCTCGGAGGTAAAAAGCACCAGCGTGTCCTTCTCCTGTCCGCTTTGGTCCAGGACCTCCAATAACTCACCGACTTGCCCATCCATGTAAGTGATCTCGGCCAAATAGCGCCCGAACGCTTCACGCGTCTTCGGCGTCGATGCGATGTTGGGCGGCAATTTGATTTTTGCGGGCGGGTAAGCCGACGCGTCGCCCATGACCCAAGGAACATGTGGTTCGACTAAAGCAACGACTAAGCAGAACGGCTGCGACGAATCACGTGTTATGAATTCTCGCACCGCGCCGACATCGTGTGGTTGAGTTGGATTGCGGACACAGTTTGGATCGAACCCGGCAACTTTCTCGAACGGAAACGCCTTTCGCGGCGCGACATGTACTTTTCCTGACAAACCGACGCGGTAGCCAAGTTTGCCAAGATGCTGTGGCATGCTGGTTGTCTCGGGCAGGCTGGCGGAGTGATTCCAGTTGCAGCCGTTTCGCATGGGATACAGACCGCTGTACAGTTCCGCACGGCAGGGCTGACACATCGCTTCGGCAAGGTACGCGCGATTGAACGTCAGTCCGTCGGCGGCCAACTGTTCCAAGTGTGGTGTATGTGCGTTTTGGCCGCCGTACATCGACAAATCATTGTGCGTGCAATCATCGGCCATGATGATCAACACGTTGGGTCGTTTTGCTGCAGTGGCCGACAATGACGCACCGCACACCAAGAGCACCGTGCAGGCGACGAGTTGAAAGGTTCTAACCAACTGGTTCATAGAGTGTGCATTGGAAATGAATTGATGGGGAAGTTGCACATGTGCGGCAGCGCTGCCTTGAATCGCAGCAGCGCGCCTGCATAGCGTGCGTCTGAGTGTATCAGGCTGAGTTTATCAGGATGGGGCAACAGGCTGTGGTATCAGGCAGTGGTATCAGGCTGGCGCAACCGGGATCGTCGATGCGACTAAGCGATGATGTCGTGAATCGGCTGGACTTCTTCGACGCCGACCAACTTCTGATCCAAGCCGCTGTAGAAATAGGAGAGTCGATTAGGATCCAGTCCCATCTGATGCAAAATCGTGGCATGCAGGTTTTTGACGTGAAGCGGGTTCTCGACAGCTTTGGAGCCGAGTTCGTCGGTGGTACCGTAAC
>JABDKS010000257.1 GCA_013002105.1 Pirellulaceae bacterium
TCGTTGCTCGAAGCGATGGCCGAAGGACGCGTGACGGTCGACGGTACCACGCACACGCTGGACAAACCGTTTTTGGTCATCGCGACCCAAAACCCGGTCGATCACGAGGGAACCTTTCCGCTGCCGGAAGCTCAATTGGATCGCTTCTTGATGCGGTTCAATCTGGGCTATCCGTCGATGGAAGAAGAAATGCGAATGCTGGATTTGTTGCAATACAAACATCCGGTCGATCAATTGGAATCCGTTGCCGAAGCCGAAGAGTTGGTGCAAGCCCAACAAGAGACCCGCAAAGTGCACGTCGATCCTCGCGTTCGGCAATACCTTTTGCAGATCGTAGATCAAACGCGATCGCACGAAGATTTGGCGCTCGGTGGCAGCCCGCGAGCGACGATCGCGTTGTTTCGTTGTTCGCAAGCGATGGCGGCAATTCGTGGACGTGCGTACGTCTTGCCCGACGATCTGAAAAAGATCATCAGTCCGGTGATGAACCACCGTTTGATCCTCCGCCCGGAGAGTCGTCTGCGAAAAGTCACGACCGAATCGGTGATGGACGAAATCATCGGCGAAATCGCCGTCCCAACCATCGAAGCTTCTTAGCGACGCGTTGCAGAGCAACCCAATTGGCACATGCCCAGCAAACCTGTCCCCCCGTCGGCCACTGCAAAGAAATCGCCATCGCGATGGGCGGGAGAACCGCAGCGGTCACCCTCGGGCAGCCCGAGCGACGACCCGCCTGTAGACGACGAGGAGGTGTTCAGCAGCAGCGAGAACCGCCGTCGACTAAATGACGGCGATCAAACTGGCAGGGGGCAAACCAAAGACGAGCCGAGCCCCAGCTTTACGATTCTGGCAGCCATCTGTGCACTGCTTTTGATGGGAATGGTGTTCGGGGCCTCGTTGTGGATTCTCGCCGGCATCACCGCCGGCGCGGTTTTGTTTGCGAACCGATTTGTTGCGTCGACTTGGGCCCGGTCCACGATCGCGGTCCGCAATAAGATTCCGCAAGTGATCAAACGCGGTTCCTTGCTGAATGTCTCAGTAGAAGTCACCAACCACAGCCGGTTGCCCGTATTCTGGGTATTGGTCGAAGACCTGTTGCCGCCCAAGACACAGATTCACGATCCACCGACGTTGGAAGTCGATGGCGATCGAATCCAAGTCCTGTTGTTGTGGCCCGGCGAAACCAAAACGTTGCAATATACCATTCGTTGCAACCGTCGCGGTTACTTCCAAATCGGGCCCACCGTATTGGAGACCGGCGACCTGATGGGATTCTATCGCCGGTATCGTGTTGGGACCCAACCGCAGTACGTCACGGTATTACCGGAAATCAAACAGCTTTCGACTTACGAAATTGGCTCGCGGCGACCCATCGGCGAAATCCGAATGCGGGACAACGTGATGGACGATCCCACGCGTTTGCGAGGTATCCGTCGGTGGCAACCGGGCGATCCAATGCGGAGCGTTCACTGGGCGGCAACGGCACGGACCGGAACGCTGCACAGCAAGATCTACGAACCATCGTCCATCGCCGGTGCCACCCTCATTCTGGATCTTCACCAATCGACCAATCCGAGGGAACACGAACCGGTGCGCAGTGATTTGTCGATCATTGCCGCTGCCTCCATTGCCGCGTGGTTGCACGACACCGGGGAACCGTTTGCACTGGCATCCAACGGACGGGATGCGGCGGACCGAATTCGGACCGAAGGCTGGGTGGGAGACCATCGCGTGCGTGCGGAGGCCACCGAAGCGGTGTCGATGCTGAGCGAAAGCGAACGACGGCGTCCCGTGTTGATGTCGCCCGATCGTGGCCCGCTGCACTTGCAGGAAATGATTCGGACGTTAGCACGTTTGGAACTGACCGACGCGCTGACACTTTCGGAACTACTGATCGAGAGCGAATCGCGATTGTCGGCCGAGACGACGATGTTGGTCATCGCCCAGAAATGCCCCTATGAGTCACTGTCGGCGCTGATCAGTTTGTCGCGCCGCGGTTGGGCGGTGGGAGTGATCATCAACACGCACGACATCAACGACTACTCATCCGCCGCCGGGCCTCTGATCGCGTGTAACATACCAACTTTCCACCTCGCAAACGAAGAATCGATTGTGGAAGTTTGCCGCAAAGCGACGCTGCGATAATCGGCCAATTTTTCTTGGGCGACGTCTTTGCCCTTATCCCAATATGCCCCGCTTTTTGATGCGTCAGCGTATGGATTGGTGAGGTTCCTATCGGCTTGCTTTGCCGGTAATTCTATTGTCGTCGGCGGTTCCATCCTCCGGTTTTTACGACTGAACAAACTTCCAGCTGCCGGTGGCCTTGGACAGGTATAATTGAAAATGGCATTCGTTGTAGGTGCCTCGATTAGATGATGATTCCGCCACGACCGCGACTTCATTCAGTATCGGCGCGACGTCGTTTTCACCAGTTCGATGTGTCGCAATGTTCGTCGACGAACTTTCTTTGTCCGATACGTGCGCATAGAAAGAGTCATCATTTCCAGTGGCATCGCGCGTCGCTCGTTTGTCGGCGCAGATGTGTAAACGGTACTTTGTTCGTGAATGAATCGAGGTGGATCTTTGTCAGTTGAATATGTCGGCGCCGTGTAATTGCATCGCGCCAGTTATCAATCCGTTATCAGGAGAGATGGCGCAAACCCGCCGCGGCGAACGTACGCCAACGGCAGTAACCATCCGATTCTTTGACGGAAAACCCTTCCTCGTTTCGCACAATTTGTTTGGCAATTATTCGACGTGTTGACCAAACTCGTCCTACGGTTTGATTAGATGGCGATCGGGTCGCCATCGGTTGTCGGAACCGCAAGGCCGTGTTCGAGCGATTCCCACTTTCGTTGTTAGAGGGGCAAATCTAATGAGACTCTGTCTGCATCTTGTGGATACCGGTTGCATTACCGCTGAACAAGCGCTCAATGCGATTCGTCATCAAATGGCGATGCGTCCACCGATCGGACAATTGGCTGTCGAAGCGGGTCTGATGAAAATGAGCCAAGTGTTCGACGTGATGGCTCACCAAATCGATTCCAATCGTTTGTTCGGCCAGTTGGCGGTCGACTTGGGTTACATCACACAAGATCAGCTGGGCAACATTATCTTGAAACAGTTGGACAGTGTTCCTTCGCTGGCGAGCATTTTGATCAAGAACGGATCGGTAACGCCCGGCGTGGTCGCATTGGCAGAAGAAAACCAGCGGATGGCGTTTGGTCAGTCGGGACCGTCGCCAATGCCGCCCGAACCACAGAACATCCCGACGATGACAAGAAAACGTGCAGTAGAGGAGACAGTCGGGGCTTAATGGATCACGACATGGCAAGTGTCACGAAAATCGACCGTGCAGCATCCATTGGCAAGCACGCTGATTTTGACTCGAACCCAAGTTGCGATAAACCCACCACCATCGGCCACTGTCGGTTTCGACACGGTAGTAATCGCGGCGAATCGATGGGCCATGCCACCAACCGGTTTCGATTCGCTCGGGACCCCAAAAACGTACCACTCGATGAATTTTTCCGCCTAAACGAAAACCATCGGGCAAGACTCCAGAGACAGACGAACCAATGGCGGCCAACGGTAATGCAGTGGCCAACAAGGTAACAGGACGACGCATCGCGTCATGACGCGATGGATACGACACAAGGTGATGTCGTGACGATGCGGCATCAGAACGGGCAGCATCCGAATCAGAAGCAGAGACAGAACGACGACGACGCGAGCGACCAGCCACCGCTTTGACAGAAAGATGACGTTGGCCGGTGAGTGGAGAAAGTTGATAAGCGTTTTCGGGTAAAGGGTCATCGCTGAGCGAGACACTTTGCACGGCATCGCGGCCCAAACGGCCACTGAGTGAATTGATCAGACGGGGCAAGGACGAATTCCCACACAGGGCGTCCGAAGAGTGAGTTTGGTTTTGAAACAACGAGGCCTGCGAACTACGCAGCGGGCCACTGAGTGAAACCGAAAGAGTGATTCGCGTGACGGAGCTTGGCAGTCGTCGCGATTCCAAACATCCAAGCAACAAACCAGCCAATTGTTCGCTGTCCTGCGTGGGCGCGAACAAACCAATATCAAAGGTAAGTGGCGGGTGGTCCGAAAGGGCCAGGTGACACGTTATTCGTAGTGCCCCACGGTGGCGTGTCGCCAGCCCGTCCTTCACCTTTTCGGTCAATCGCCCGATGCGATCAGCAAGGATTCGCTGATCGCTGGTCGGGTACTCTAGATCCATCGCATGCGTGTCTTCGGCCGGCGGTCGATACACATTCAGCGGC
>JABDKS010000324.1 GCA_013002105.1 Pirellulaceae bacterium
GCACTTTCGCATCGCAAAGACAGCCGTTCGCAAAGCCGCACGGGGTACGGGATGACACAGCTTTCCAAAACGCTGACGATTCAAAGCTCGCCGCACATCGGCGCGGCGTCCAGCGTTGACGCAATCATGTTCAACGTCACTCTGGCACTGCTGCCCGTTTGCGCTTTCGCCGTCTATGCGTTCGGACTTGCCGCCTTGTTGGTATTGCTGACAGCCGTGTCATCGTGCCTGATCACGGAACACTTGCTTTGTCGGTGCAGCGGCCAGTCGACCACCGTGGGTGACTGGTCGGTTGTCATTACCGGATTGTTGTACGGACTTGTCCTGCCGCCGAGTCTGCCGCTTTGGATGGTTGCGGCCGGCGGGGTGATCGCCGTTGGCGTTGGGAAATTCCTGTTCGGAGGACTCGGCTACAACCCATTCAATCCGGCGCTCGTCGGACGCGCGATCTTGCAGGCGGCGTTTCCTGCCGCCATGACTACATGGCCCAATTCAACGCATTCCTTCGCTTCGCTGCCATCGTCGACGCTTGCTTTGCCATTGGTAAAACCCCAATACGATGGCATTTCCGGTGCAACTCCGCTAACGAATTGGAAATTCGATCAGGCGGCGACAGATACGGCAGACCTGTTCCTCGGATCGGTAACCGGTTCGACAGGAGAAACGTGTGCGTTGTTGATCATGTTGGGCGGAGTCTATCTGGTGGCTCGCAGAATGATGAGCTGGAGAATCCCGGTCGCCATATTCGCCACCGTTGCTCTATGCAGCGTGATTCTGCACACGGTTGATCCCAATCGCTACGCCGGCCCGATGTTCATGTTGTTCTCGGGCGGCTTAATGCTGGGCGCGGTCTTCATGGCAACCGATCCAGTCGCATCACCAATCACGAACCTGGGCTGCCTGGTCTACGGCGTCCTGATCGGTCTGCTGGTGGTGTTGATTCGTGTTTGGGGCGGCATGCCCGAAGGCGTCATGTACGCGATCTTGCTTGGCAATGCGGTGTCGCCTCACATCGACAACTGGATCCAGCCACGCGTTTACGGGACTGCAGGAGACGCAGCATGAGCCATCATTCGAGTGTGGAAGAATCCTTCAAGATTTACAGCGTTGTGTTGAGCGTCGGTGTCGTCTGTAGTCTTGCCATTGTCAGTGTCTATGAAGTAACGCGGCCGATCATCCAACGAAATCGGATCGCATTACGCCAGGATGCAATACATGATGTGCTGCCGGCGACGGCAACCATCGCCGCATTTCAACTCAATGAGACGACCGGTCAATTTCAACCGGCATCGCCTGACGAAGAGAGTGCCGAATTCGTGTTCGCAGGATTTGATCGTGATGGCGAACTGGTCGGGTTGGCGATCGAAACTCGGGGCATGGGATACCAGGACGTCATACGGTTGCTATACGGATACTCGCTCGACGAACAAGCGATCATTGGCATTCGCGTTTTGGAAAGTCGTGAAACGCCAGGCCTAGGGAACCGCATTGAAACCGACACGAGTTTCTTGAGTAACTTTGCCAGGCTTGATGTCGCGCTCGACCCAGAGGGAACGCGGCTCGCTCACCCGATCGAGTTCGTCAAATCCGGAACCAAGACCAACGCTTGGCAAGTCGATGGGATCACCGGAGCGACCATTTCTTCGCGGGCGACGGCGAAAATGCTAGGTGATAGCGCGGCGTACTGGATTCCACGCATACAGTCAGGCAGGACCGATTTCACTCCCACCAATCGCAAGGGGCAGTGATGGCGGTCGGACTGGAAAACAACGCGCTGATCAGCACCGACGATTTCGTCAACGGGATTTGGAAACACAATCCGGTCTTCGTTCAAGTGCTGGGAATGTGTCCCGTGCTGGCGGTATCCAATACTGCGATTAACGCTCTCGCGATGGGATTGGCGACCGCGTTCGTGTTGCTGACGTCGAACATCGTTGTCTCGTTGCTTCGCAAGATCGTACCCAATCAAGTCCGCATCGTGACGTTCATTCTCGTGATCGCCACGTTCGTCACGATCGTTGACTACTTGATCCAGGCAATCAGCTTGGAGCTTCACAAATCGTTGGGAGCATTCATTTCGCTGATCGTCGTCAATTGCCTGATTCTCGGTCGCGCCGAAGCGTTTGCCTCGAAGCAGGGAGTGCGGCGCTCAGTCCTTGATGCCTTGGGAATGGGCACGGGATTTACTCTGGCGCTACTCTGTCTGGGCGGAGTCCGAGAGCTGTTAGGAAGCGGCAGTCTGTTTGGTTTCCGAATCCTTGGCGAGCAGTTTCAGGAGTGGACGGTGATGATGTTGCCACCGGGCGGTTTTTTTACGCTCGCGGCATGGTTGTTGCTACTGAATTGGTTGTCGCAGCGACGTGCTCAGCGTGAAGTCGGAGAGTCAGCATCATGAGCGAAGAGTCTTTGTGGTCGATCTTCATCAACGCCTGTTTGGTGAATAATTTTGTGCTGGCGTATTTCCTCGGCATTTGTCCCTTCCTGGGTGTCTCGGCAAAACGCGGGATAGCGATCCGGATGGGCGGCGCGGTCACATTCGTGATGCTGGTCAGTTCGATGGCCGCCTACGGAATTCACGCCTTGTTAGTGGTCGTCGATGCACCCTATTTGAAACTGATATCGTTCATCGCGGTCATCGCATCGACCGTGCAAATCGTTGAAATGGTCATCAAAAAAGTTAGCCCGGCTCTGTTTCGATCGCTTGGCATTTTCCTTCCGCTTATCACGACCAACTGCGCCATTCTTGCGGTGGCATTGTTCCAGACCAACAAGGGCTACGGATTCGTGCAGTCCATCGTCTTTGCGATTGGGGCAGGAGCGGGATTCACGCTGGCGCTGGTGCTGATGGCCGGTCTTCGCGAGAAACTAGAGTTCGCGCAGACGCCAGACATTGTGAAAGGCACCGCGTTAACATTGCTGCTCGCAGGATTGCTTTCGATTGGTTTCATGGGATTTGCCGGACTGTTCAGTTGAAATGATTGGCGCATTCATCAAAGCCGCGATCAGCCTTACCGTCATCCTTGGCGGATGGCTGATCGTTCAAACCCTATGGCGAAACATCACCGGCGGATCGCCCGACCAGGATCCGTTGGCAAGCCGCCTGGGGTGCCAAAGTTGCGATTGCCGCGAAACATGTGAGAAAACTAAATGAGGCTCCAAGACTACGACACAACGACACGGTTCAATGCAAAGGTACTTGCCAGCGAGAGAATCACCACAGCCGAGTCTAAAGAGGAGGTTCGCGAAATCTCAATCGAGGTGGAAAGCCAGGACTTTGAAGCCAAAGTCGGACAAAACATTGGCGTGCTTGCTCCTGGCCAGAAGCAGATTGGCCAAGAACATCACTTTCGAGTCTACAGCGTCGCCGACCTTCCGCAAACAACGCCTGACGGGCATCAACAGCTCAAAATCTGCGTTCGTCGGTGCAGCTACATCGACGAGTTCAGCGGCGAGGAGTATCCGGGCGTTGCATCGAACTACCTATGCGATCTTGGTCTGGGCGAGACACTGGCCCTCACGGGGCCTTATGGCCAGGCCTTCGAGCTACCGCAAGAACACGATGCGGTATTGATCCTGATTTGTGCAGGCACAGGAATCGCACCGTTTCGCGCCTTTGTAAAACACATCTACAAACACCGGCCAGATTTCACAGGTCGCATTTGGCTGTTTCATGGAGGCCAAACGGGAATGGATCTGCTGTATCGGAACGAAGAGAAAGACGACTTCGCCCTGTACTACGACCACGACACCTTTGAGGCATTCGACGCGCTGAGCAACCGTCCCGGATGGTCGGACGACGTCGATTGGGGCACGGCGCTGCACGCTCGCGGAGAAGAACTATGCGAACTGCTCTCCGACCCAAAGACCTACGTCTACTTGGCTGGCTTGGAAAAGATTCGCGATGAGCTGGACGACGTCTTGGCCGAAGTTGCCGGTTCCAACCAAACCTGGTTCGGTTGGAAAGCCGACCTAGAAGCCGAAGGCCGCTGGACCGAACTGCTCTATTG
>JABDKS010000348.1 GCA_013002105.1 Pirellulaceae bacterium
CACGCGGCCTTCACGCATTGCTTCGACACGACGTTCCGTGATCTCGATTCTCAGTTGGTCCGCTGCACGTACCAATCTGCGATCACCCAGCATCATTCCAATTTGCGGAATCGCAACCGCTGACAGCGCAGCGACAATTGCGATCGCTAGGAGCAATTCGAGTAGCGTGAATGCGTTTGGAGGACGTTTCGTTTGGAACAACGAATTTTCTCGCACATGGACAAGGGGCTGGCGATAGGGTCGTACGTCAAGAGCCGGTCGCCCCGACGGAATTGACAAGACCCTCCCCCAAGGCGTGCGCATTTCGGCGTTGACAGTCGACCTCCGCGACTGTCGACAACGTTCCTGCGCCGGTCGATGGCGTCGGCCGATCAATCGGTCACGATGATGTCGTCGTCGGTATTGACCTGGCCGTCGATGCCACCGCTGCGGATTTCAAAGCTGTTGCCGTTGACCGAATAGACGAACGGATTTCCCCATGCATCGGTCGGGATTTCTTTCATCATGGGCTCAATCCACTTGGCTTTTTTGGCCGCGTCGCTGGGGCCGTCTCGCAAAGCCTCGAGTGTCTCTGGTAGTGAATTCATTTTCAGTTGATACATCTGGATCACTGTTTTGATCTTGTCCATCTGAATTTGAGTGGCGTCCTGGTCAGCCGATTTTTTGGCTCCCAACATATTGCCGCCGACGATTCCACCCAACACAACGAGAATCGCGAGCACGAGAAGCAGTTCCAACAACGTGAAACCAAGGCGTGGGCGAGCAGAACGTCGTTTTTTGATGACTGGCAGAGTTTGAATTCGCATCGTTTTTTTAAGGGTGGGATTCTTAAGGGTATTGGTAGGACGGTGGAAGTCTCCGTCCTGGGTGAGAGACGCGAGCACACCGTATGCTGCGTCGATCTCTCTATTCTAACCATCGCAGCGATGGAAGGTTTCGTCGTAACCAGGGGCGATTGGCCACAGCGGAGCACGGACTGATCGACAAAGATCCAAAAAAAGATTTCGCTGCCCAGTGTCTTTCTGGCCGAATGACGAAGGCTCGTTGCAGAGCCAATCATCGTCTCGGAATGGTCGCCGCGATACACTTCTTGGCCCGCAAATCAGCTAAAAATCAGTGTTATTGAGGCGTTTTTCGTTCGCTCTGAGCTTTGGGCCACGCCTATTGTTGCGGTCCCCCAGGTATTCGCAGGACGCGGATAACCGGAAAAAGCCCGTTAATCACCAGCCTTGAAGGCTGATAATTGGGGGGCGCCGGTAGAATGACGTAGACTGGTGAATATCCTAATCAGGGGCTCTGTATTTGCCGCGACAGGTTTTTCTGCCGATTCGCGGACTAGCAGGCTTCTGCTGGCCATTGTGCCTGGCGCCTCGACACCGGGTCACCAGTCACCAGATGCCGGACACCAAATAACGGACATCACATGATCGGACACCGGCTCGCGGGTCCGGGTAATGGGTGTCGATGTTACCCTAGCTTTTCGTCTTTTCCATCGTTTGTTTGCACACTGATTCAGAGATTTAAACCATGGCGGCACGTGACGATTCAGTCATCCGCGGCAGTTTGATTGCCTGCATGATTCTTTTGGTTCTCTCTCTTGCGCTGAATTATTTCTTCTGGCGATGGGGCGATGTTCAGTCCCAGCAAGCCAGTTCCAAACAGTCGCAATTGGACAATGCGCAAAACGAGATCCGAACGCTCTCGGAGCAGATCATTACCTTCAAAGAGATGCTGGGCGTCGAAGTGATGAGCGAGGAGAAGTTCAACAGTTTGGCCAACAGCAGCAGTGGCGACGCGGAGATGGATTTGATCGCAACAAATTTTGTTCGCGACATGTCCTACTTTGGACAAGAGGCCGACGCACAAACCAAGAACTACCCCAATTTGCCCGAGTTCTTTGTCAACGCCATCCGATCGCGAAACGAACAATACGGTCAAGCGCGTGACGAAGCCACGCAGATTCGCTCGCAAGCCGACAGCGATGTGCAAAACGCTCGTCAGGCACAGAAGGTCGCCGAGGACAATCGCAAAGCCGCTGACCGCAAGTTGGAAGACGAGCAGAAACTGTTCACCGAAGACCGCACCCGGATGAATCAAGAGAAGGAAGAAACGCGGGACAGTCTGACCAAGACGGTACGCGAATTCACTTCGTTCAGAAAAAAGAAGTCTGACGAAACGACCAAGCTGACTCAAAAAGCGGATCAGCTAACCAACACGATTGAGACACAACGCCAGCAGCTCAATCGACTACGCAGTGACAAGTTCGAAACCACACAGGGTGTTGTTCGTTATGTCATGCATGGCGGAAATGTCTGTACGATCAATCTAGGTGCCGCGGATGCTTTGCGACCTGGCGTGACCTTTGGTGTGATCGATGCCGACGAAACCCGGTTGGAAGACGCGAAAGTGAAAGCCACGTTGCAGGTCACCAAAATTCGCGGCCAGCACTTGGCTGAAGCCCGCGTCGTGGCTCGCCCGTCGGTCGAATCGCCGATTATCGAAGGTGACAAAATCTACTCACCGTTTTGGAAGCCGGGGATGACGGTCAAGATTGCCTTGGCGGGCGACATCGATATCGATGGCGACGGTCAACCCGATAACGATGCGATCCGCGGCATGATTACCGCCGCCGGTGCCGAGGTGGCAGCGACGATCGCAACGGACGGCAGCGTCGATGGAAACCTGGATGCCAGTATCCGATTCCTGGTGATTGGCGAAAGTCCCGAAATCAGCGCTCGAGCGGACGCGGCATCGGCTGAGGCGGCAGCGAGAACTGCCGCCGCGATGGGAATGGTCAAACAGAAAGCTACGGAGCTTGGCTTGACCGTGATTCCAGCTTGGAAACTGCAGGCCTATCTGAAGACGATCGACGACACCGTCACAACGCCACTGGGCTCTGCCGTTCGCGGCGAAGACTTCCCACCGGAGAAAGCGTTCCAGAATTCACGTCTGCCAATCGATTTGCCGGATATGTACAAACAGGACACGTCGAAGTTGCAAAAAGACAATAAAGTCTTGCCCCCGTAACCGACCTAGCGTCTGAAGAAATAAAAGCCGTCGACAGAAATGTCGTCGGCTTTTTTTGTGGTTTGCAATGCGCGCGAATGCGTCGCCATGTTGGACTTAGAAATTCGGGCGAATTGCCTTTGCCTGTGCTTGCAGCTTGGTGGTTTGTTTTGACAGTCGTTGAGCCATGCGTTGGATCTCTTGATCCAATCGTTCGGCAACCGCATCGGATTCCTGAATCGGCATCGTGCCCAGGCGAACATCGTTGTTGTCGTTGTAAAACGCTTTGGACGGTGCCAGTGATTGCCGAACCAGTAAATCGGTCAGGCGTGCCGTCGTACGTTTGCCATCCAGCGGGATCGATTGCGGATCGCTCCAGGACAAGCGAATATCGCTGATCCGCTGTTTGGCATTTTGAGTGATCGCATCGATGTGGCCTTGGGTTTGCTGAACGCTCGCGTCGAAACCCCAGACCCACTGCCTGGAATGAACTCGATAGACAAAATCGAACATTCGCGCGTGCCCCTGCAGTAACAGGTCAAAGGCGTCGGCCGTCGCTCGGGGCATGGCCGCGCCGATCGTGACCGTGCCTGCGGACAAGCGATCATCAATCTGCGGCGATGTCCCTTCGCTGCCAAGTTCAATCGTGACCGTTGGCGTATCGAATCGAACCTGTCGCGGCTTACGAATCGTGGGATTTGTGTCGGCTTGCAGTTGGTTTTCTCGCAGTGTTGGCGTGCGGAGTGGATTTCGTTGCGCAATTCGCCAGCGAGCCCAGGCTTCGGCAACGGATTTGGGTCCACCTGTGGGCGTTTCGAAACTGACGACCGTTCCGGTCCCAGCACGTGACTCGATTCGCAAGGGCGAAAAATGCAGGGCGGACAGCTGGCGGCAGATACTGAGCCCCAAACCTTCGCCACCACCGAGCGAGACTTGTCGTTCGGCGATTTCCTTCATTTCTACTTCGCTGATACCGCGTCCTCGGTCGACGATCGACCACTGCAACGCTTCGCGACCGCGCGCAGGTTGAATCCGAATCAATACCGATCCACCCTCGGCTGTCTCGCGGATCGAATTGGCAACCAGGTTAACGACCAGTCGGCGGATCATCGCAGCGTCGCCAAAAATGGCAGTGTTGGGATCGCAGTCGACGTCCCACAGCAAGCGGATATCGCGAGGCATTGCCCACGGTCGCAGGGTCTCGTCGATTGATTGACGGACCTCAGCGGTACTCACCCATCTACGCAGCACCCGCGGAATTCCGGTCCGCAATCTTTCCAGTTGAACCATCTCGCCGACGATTTGGTCCACGCAATCACACTGATCCATTGCGGCGGACAAACAAGCTTTTTGATCGTCGCCGATCACGCCCAATTCGCCGTCGCGGACCAACCGTACGGATTCCCGGACTGTGGCCAGGGGTGATCGGATATCATGTGCCGCTTCGCTCATCATCCGAACGGCCAACTCCGACTGCGAACTTTTTTCAATGGTCTGGCTGGGACGCACCGGTGCACTGACAGCGGGCGTGGAAGTTGTCATTGGTTGGGTCGCCACGGTAGTACTCTCCTAATCACAACATCGGTCATGACATACAGACAAGACGGCGCACGTTAATAAGTGAAACTCACCGGCGCAACGTCGAAACGCGTCCTCAGGTGAGCACGCCTTGTTTGGAATTCGTCACTTGCGTCGCGCAGCCGCACCCAAACTGTGGGCGTCGACGCGTCAGTGTTGCCACACCGGGTGGCAATGCTATCTGTGTGGGTCATAACTGCGCGCCACCTCCACAGGCAGCATCAGGCACTCCGCTGCGACGTCACCGGGGTGCGACGTTAGCTGTGCAAACGATTTGTTTTCCCAATCGGCAAAGACAGCCTGATCGATGCAGGTCAACGACATTGGTCACAGTCAAGCGGGAAACATTGCCGCCGGCGGGGGCTCTGCACAGCCGTTCTGTGCAGAACATGCAGAAATGCTTGCGAGCGTTCTGTCGGCTACCTAGAATCGGCGGACCCCAAAAGCACGCCCCAACCACCCCGTCAGAACCCAATGTCACATCGTCATCATCACGCTCGGTACGTTCCTGTTTGGATTTTAATTGGCTTGTTTACTTTCATCGGATGCAATTCCAGTGAAAGCACACAGAGCGGTTCATCAAGTACGGCATCGTCACCATCGACCGACGGTGACGACGATGCTGAACGTCCGAAGGTGGCATTTGTTACCAATCAGATC
Source organism: Pirellulaceae bacterium (assembly GCA_013002105.1). The sequence continues at coordinate 5,245 of JABDKS010000348.1, forward strand.
GCTAGTTTCTGGAACATCGCCAAAGTCGGCGCCGAAGACGCAGGCAAGGACTTCGATGTCGATGTCGACGTCCGCATGCCGGCACCACCGACGGCGGTGGAACAAAAACGAATTGTCGAAGACCTGATGTCCGGCGGTATCGAAGCTCTGGCGATCAGTCCGATAGATGCGGACAACCAAGTTGATCTGCTGAACCAGTGGGCTGGACGTATCCCGCTGATAACGCACGATAGCGACGCACCGAGTAGCGATCGAGTGATGTACATCGGGATGGACAATTACATCGCTGGGCGAATGTGTGGAGAGCTCGTCAAGGAAGCGCTGCCTGACGGCGGCGAAATCATGCTGACGATCGGACGATTGGAACAGGATAATTCCAAGCGTCGTCGTCAAGGTGTGATCGATGTTCTCATCGGTCGTGAAAAGATGTCCGAAAGCTTTGACCCGACCGGCAAAGTCATCAAGGCCGGCAAGTACACGATTCTGGATACGCTGGTTGATCAAGGTGAAAGCACGGTCGCCAAACAGAAAGCAGAGGATGCCATTACGACTTATCCAGAGATGGACGCGATGGTGGGATTGTTTGCATACAATCCCCCGGCCCTCTTGCAGGCGATCAAGTCTCAGAATCGGCCCGACATCAAGATCATCGGTTTCGATGAAGACGAGATCACCTTGCAAGGCATCAAGGACGGGACGGTGGTCGGAACCGTCGTGCAGGATCCCTACAACTACGGTTATAAGTCGGTCGAAGTCCTTCACAGTTTGCTCGAAGACGATTTGTCCGTCGTGCCCGAAAGCAAGTTTGTCGATATCCCAGCCAGAGCGATCACGAAGGAAAACGTTGATGAGTTCTGGGACGATTTGAAATCCAAAATGGGCGGCTGAGTACCCGCGCGGCGCGTGTGAAATCGACGCCAAGTTGCCCGGCGTGAACGTGCCCGCAATAGTTGCCCGCGAAAGCTGGACGATCCCCAACGGACACGCCAGTTCATTAGAATGCCCACGGATTCGAATGCGAGCCAATGAGGAATTCGCAAGCGTTATGAATCGATCAGTGCGTCCGCAGAGGCAGTAATCCAAAGTCAAACATCCTTGATGTGACCATCTGAATGAACCCATCACC
>JABDKS010000412.1 GCA_013002105.1 Pirellulaceae bacterium
TCGCACGGCCGTCCCAGTAATCGCTGGTCGACTCGCCCCATTTTGTTTGAATCCAACCGGGCGCGACCGTGTTGACTCGAACCGTTGGGGCGAGGGTTTGCGCGAGACTGGCGGCGAACGCCATCACCGCGGACTTCACTGGACCAAACATCTGGCCCGCGTCTCCCTCCATCCCTAAGTTCGCTTGGTCCCAACCAATGAATGTCATTGACGTGGGTGGTTGCGAATTCTGCTGAATCATTCTTTCGGCAGCGAGTCGAGACACTCCAATGGTCCCGACAACGTCCACGTCCAGCAATCTGCGCAGCTTGGTATCGAAGTTCCAATCGGCGGCCTCTCCGGTGAGGACATCCAAACCGGCATTGTTGACCCAAGAATGAACGCTTCCCAGCGATTGCCAGGCCGCGTCGACTAGCCCCTGAACCTCCTCTGCGATGCCCACGTCGCACGCGTGTAAGGTCACTCTTGCACCGTTCGCTTTTACAGCGTGGGCCGTCTGCTGGGCTCCGGACTCATTGCTGTGATAGTGGATCAACAGATGGTCGGCACCCCGCTGGGCCAGCGCGATGGCGATCGCGCGGCCAATCCCACTGGACGCCCCAGTGACAACCGCGTTGGTTCCAGAAAAATCGATCTCGTGCACAGTTGCCTCAGCTCTTTTCGTACTCTTTCAGAAACCCGATGAATTCGCGGCGGTGCTGCTGTTCGTCGGCCAGCAAGGTGATGCATAAGTCTTGGGTGACGTAATCGTCTCCATCACACAGGCGGATGATCTTTTCGTACTGAGCGATAGCAGCTTCTTCGGCGTCGATGACACCTTTGATGACGGTGACAACGTCCGTCAGGTCCGTTGGTGGCTGCAATGTGTTTTGGACGGCGTTGAATTGATTGCTGCCGGGCACCACGCCGTCGATCGTCTTGATTCGATTGGCAAGTTGGGTTGCATGCCCCATCTCTTCGGGCACGTCGGCAGCCAAGGACTTTTTAATTTCCTCGGCTCGGACACCGTCCAGATTGATGCTGTTGGCCAAGTAGTTCAGGACTGTTTCGAGCTCCATCCAATAGGCTTTTGTCAGTTCGGCGATAATCTCTGCGTTCTTTTTGTTGTCAGTCATGCGTGATCCTTGTTTTTGATCCTTGTTGGTGTCTGCGCCATGGCCGTCATGAAAAGATTTTTAGGCGACGGCCGTGTTGCTTGGTGGTATTGGGAGTTCGGAGAGTTCACAATTGGGGCCGCGTGGCGGACAAGTGAACAGGTGAGTTTGTCGATTGGCCGCCAGAGACAGGTTTTTATGGTGCAAGATCTTCCCCACCAGGGGCTCACCCTTGCTGTTTTCGGCCCCTTGAGGCTACGCTGCAAGGGAACCGGAATTATCTTAAACCGCGTAAAAGGCCATGGATTCGACAGCGTGAAGCCTCGAATCTGAGACCCAGACCATCAGTCCAAGTCAGCCGGCCCCATTGTGCATCAGTGCATCGATGGGAGCTCTTGTTATGACCGGACTCACTCGAGGGAACAATATGTCGGACTCCAAAACGGTCGCTCAAGCCGAAGTCGAACAACAACTTGGCGAATTGAAGCAAGCCGCCGCTGACGTCGATATCGATGTCGCCGAAACACAAGAATGGCTTGCATCACTGGATTATGTGCTCAAAAGCAAAGGGGCCGATCGGGTCCGATTCTTGATCGAACAGTTGCGAGATCGGGCGGCCGAAGAAGGCATTCAGTCGGCCGAGGACACGAGCACACCGTACGTCAACACGATTCCGTTGAAAGACCAACCCGCGTTTCCGGGTAATCGCGAATTGGAACGTCGAATCAAGTCGATTGTTCGGTGGAACGCGATGGCAATGGTGGTTCGAGCCAACAAACGTGGCGGTGGTGTCGGAGGGCACATCAGCACGTTTGCATCCAGCGCGACACTCTACGAGATTGGCTACAACCATTTTTTCCGCGGCCGTGGCGAAGACGGATATTCCGGCGATACGATTTTTTTCCAAGGGCACGCGTCACCCGGGATGTATAGCCGGGCTTTTCTTGAAGGCCGATTGAATGAACAGAATTTGGAAAATTTTCGGCGTGAATTGGAACCCGGCGGAGGTCTCTCCAGCTATCCGCACCCGTGGCTGATGCCCGACTTTTGGGAATACCCCACCGTGTCGATGGGCCTCGGCCCGATCATGGCGATCTATCAAGCCAGATTCAACGAGTACCTGAAAGATCGTGGGCTCAAAGACACCTCGGACCAAAAAGTTTGGGCGTTCCTGGGTGACGGTGAATGTGATGAACCCGAGACACTTGGCGCGATCGGTTTGGCTGCTCGAGAAAAACTCGAGAACCTGATCTTCGTGATCAACTGCAACTTGCAACGACTGGACGGACCGGTTCGAGGCAACGGAAAAATTATCCAAGAACTGGAATCGATTTTCCGCGGTGCCGGCTGGAATGTAATCAAGGTCGTCTGGGGTGACGATTGGGACACGTTGCTGGCCAAGGATACATCCGGGTTGCTGGTTAAACGAATGAACGAAGTCGTCGACGGTCAGTACCAAAAGTACGTTGGAATGAACGGCAGCTACATCCGCGAGCACTTCTTCGGTAAGTACCCCGAACTGTTGAAACTGGTCGAGAACTACAGCGACGAGCGTCTGGAAAAAATGCGTCGCGGCGGGCATGACCCAGAAAAGGTGTATGCCGCGTACAAAACGGCGACTGAGTCTAAGAATGGCCGTCCCACCGTTGTGCTTGCCAAAACCGTCAAAGGCTACGGGCTGGGCGAAGCGGGCGAAGGTCGAAACATCGCTCACAACCAGAAGAAGATGAACGAAGAGGAATTACTGCAATTCCGAACTCGATTTGGCATCCCAATCAGCGATGAAGAAGTCGGCAAGGCGCCGTTTTATAAGCCGGCTGAGAACAGCCAGGAAATCAAGTACATGCGTGAACGCCGGGCCGCGTTGGGTGGTCCCGTACCAAGTCGTCCGACCGAACATCCCACGATGGAAGTTCCCACACTGGACGAATATCGCAAGCTCATTGGGCGGCTGGAAAACAAGAACTGCAGCACAACATTTGCTGTCGTGCAAACCCTGGTAGCACTGTGCCGTGACAAGAAAATCGGTAAGCACGTCGTGCCGATCGTGCCCGATGAATCGCGAACCTTTGGAATGGAAGGCATGTTCCGTCAGTTCGGGATTTACGCGCATTCGGGCCAGTTATACGAACCGGTCGATTCGGACATCGTGACTTATTACAAGGAAGCTCAAGATGGGCAGATCTTGGAAGAAGGCATCACCGAAGCCGGATCGATGAGCTCCTTTAACGCTGCCGGGACGGCCTATAGCATGCACGGGATCAACATGATTCCGTTCTTTATCTACTACAGCATGTTCGGGTTTCAACGGATCGGCGACCTGATTTGGGCAGCCGCCGACATGCGGGCCAAGGGGTTCTTGATTGGTGGCACCGCCGGGCGAACGACGCTCAACGGCGAAGGTCTGCAGCACCAAGATGGCCATAGTCTGCTCAACGCAATCGCTTTTCCGACCGTACGTGCATATGACCCCGCGTACGCCTACGAGGTCGTTGTTATTATCCTTGAGGGGCTCAAGAAAATGTATGCGGAGGGCGAAGAATGCATTTATTACTTGATGAGCGAAAACGACGCCTACGATCACCCGGCGATGCCCGAAGGTTGTGAAGAAGGGATCGTCAAAGGGATGTACAAATTCCGCAGTCGCGACGTCGACCAACCGAAAGCTCGCGTCCAGCTATTCGGCAGCGGTGCGATCCTTAATGGCGTCTTGGCCGCTCAAGAATTGCTGGCCGAAAAATACAACGTCGCCAGCGATGTGTGGAGCGTTACTAGTTACACCCAGTTACGACGCGAAGCGGGCGAGTGCGATCGTTGGAACATGTTGCACCCCACGGAAACGCCTCGTCGCAGCTATCTGGAGGAAACGCTTGACGGTATCGAAGGTCCATTTATCTCGGCCAGCGATTACGTTCGTGCGTTGGGCGAGCAATTGACACCGTGGATTCCCGGTGACTATTACGTTTTGGGAACAGACGGCATGGGACGAAGCGAGACTCGTGAAGCCCTGCGACGGCACTTCGAGGTGGATGCCGAATCGATCACGATCGCTACGCTGAGCCGGCTCTCCAAAGCAGGTGTGTTTACAGCCAAGGATGTCGACAACGCAATCAAGGATCTCGGTTACGATGCCGAGAAACCAGACCCCTATTACGCCTAACGCGACGCGGTTGGACATTTGTCGCCGCCGCTTATCTCCTATCAACCGGCTCGGTCGCATGAAAGTCGATCGGCCGAAACACTCCAACTTATTCTGCTGATCAATATGGCAACCGAAGTAAAGCTTCCTGAACTTGGCGACGGAATCGAATCAGGCGACGTGCTCGAAATTTTTGTTGCCGTCGGCGACGTGATCACCGCTGGTCAAGACATTGTCGAAATGGAAACCGACAAAGCGACCGTGCCCGTGCCGGCATCGGTCGGTGGCAAAGTCACCAAGATTTCCGTTGCCGAAGGCGACACGGTGGAGATTGGCCAAGTGATTTTGGAGGTCGAAGCGGAGGCCGGCTCGGCTGCTCCGGCCGCCCCCGAATCGCCCCCCGAACCAGCCGCGGCAGCTGAACCTCCCGCTTCGCAGCCACCCGCAACCGAATCACCGGCCGCGGAACCAGAAGCGGTCGATCCACCCGCACAGCAACCACAACCTGCATCTCCGGCTCCTGTCGCAGCCACGCCGGCACCGCCTGAAACGGCACCCCCCGTTGCCAATACTTCCGCGACCAATGCTCCGGCGACTGCCGCTCCAACGACCAGCGGCGCCATTGCTGCCGGCCCGTCCGTTCGCCGGTTTGCTCGAGAAGTAGGTGTCGATCTGAGCAACGTTGCCGGTAGCGGCGATGGCGGACGGATCACGCGTGAAGACGTCTTGTCGGTCGTTCGCTCGGCCAACCAAGCTCGATCATCGGCGACCGCGACCGCGGCGACACCCAATCCGGCTGCCGCCACAACCGCCGGCGCGCCACGTCCGGGTTCTGCCGATGTCGATGACTTTGGTCCGATCTCTGTCGAACGGATGAGCAAGATTCGCAAAACCATCGCGCGTCAGATGCACGCGAGTTGGTCGACCGTTCCGCGCGTGACCAACTTTGATGATGCCGACATCACCAACCTGGAACAACTTCGTCAAAGCAGCAAGGAAGACTACGCTGCACAGGGGTTGAAACTGACGACCATGCCGTTCTTGATCAAAGCGGTCGCAACGGCGCTGCGTCATCACCCGGCAATCAATGCTGTGATCGACGAAGAAAACGAACAGATCGTGTACAAGGAATACGTCAATGTTGGCATCGCAGTTGATACCGACCGTGGATTGGTGGTGCCGGTCATGCAAAATGCCGACCAACGTGGCGTTCCCGAAATCACGCGAACGCTTGCTGAAATGGCTGGCAAAGTGCGCGGCGGAAAATTCGGCGTCAATGATCTCAAGGGTGGCACGTTTACGATCAGTAACTTGGGTGCGATCGGCGGCCAGTATTCCACGCCGATCGTGAATGTCCCCGAAGTCGCGATCCTGCTGGTCGGCCGGAGCCGGAAACTGCCTGTGGTGATGCCCGACGATTCGATACAGCCGCGTTTGATGATGCCGCTGAGTCTCTCGTATGACCATCGATTGGTCGATGGTGGGACCGCTGCCAGATTCTTAAACGACATCATCGGCTACCTGGAAGCTCCCAGTCGCCTGCTGCTCGCGCTCTAGGCGGACTTGGTTGGGGCTTGGTTGCTTGCGATTGCCGTCGCGCGACGCTGGGTTTCCGCGGTGTATCGGTCCCTAACGACGAGTCCGTTATGCGTCTGTTTCTGTCGCTCGCATCTGTGCTGATTGTCACCGTCACATCGGCGGCCGAACCGGTGTACATGTGGGGCAAAGATCATCGCGGTTTGCAAGTCGGAGCACGCTTGTTGAGCGCGACGGGGAAACTGCAGGTCGGCGATCCAATCGTCCTCGAGTTTGTGCTGAAAAACTCGTCTGACCAGGAGCAAACGATTGTCGTCAAACAATTCGAGCGAACGATTCCGACACTCGGCGCCAACCAACGCATCGAGTTGAACGTGCTGGGCAGCTCCCAACGCAAATGGCAACATACGTTAGCACCGGATGAAGTTTTGCGTCAGCGACAGTATCGAGTTGTCATCAGCAGCGAGGGGCTACCGGCGGGCGACTATCAAATCACGGCGCGAACCGCATTTTGGTTGTCGGTTGGTCCAAATCGAGGAACCGGAGTTCCGTTCAATCGCCATATTCCCATTACGATTGGTCAGCCCGATTCGGTGCAACTTTCTCCCTTGCCGGTAGCCGAGGATGTCCGAGATCAAATCTACTGGGGCGACGCTGTCGCCGGCGTGATGCTGGGCGCGCGTTTTCCCAATCGAAAAACTCAATATCGCAATGGCGAAGAGGCGCAGGCGGATCTGTATTTCTTCAACGCCACAACAGAGCCGATCGAAGTCGTGTACGAGATTCCTTCGTCGCCGTCCGCCTGGAATCTGCATCTACAATCCGACGACGACCAGTTTGTGCGGCTCGACAGCGGCGTTTTCGGCGGTGCGTCGCCGCACATCACTCGGCGACTGACGCTCCAACCGAATCGTCCAACGCAAATCACCGGCGTGGAGACCGAGATTTCAGTGGGCGGTGAGACCAAGCTGCAAAAAATTGCCGGTCCCAGTATTCGGTTTCTCTCTGACAAAGAAGCTGCACAGCCGGGCGACGCAAAACGGTTGATCAATGGTTCGGGGGATTACACCCTCCATGCGGCGATCACATTCCGACGCAACGATGTGGTTGACCTTACGCTGGTCGCCAGCGCAGCAGGAGTGCCATTTACGCTCGACGCGTCCGTCGATTAACGGTTTGGTGATAGCGCACGCCCTGGGCCAGAACCTGCCCCGGCAGTCAAAATTGCGTACACGATTTCTATGCCGCTTCGTTGCCAGGACCTGTTCTGGCACAGCTGCGCCAGGACAGGTCCTGGCCTACGAGAAAACTAAAATGGCTCTAACCCTTCTTTTTGAGCGTCGTCATGTATTCGACGATATCGACCAAATCTTTTTGGCTAAATGCGTGATGAAGATTTTCCGGCATGATCGACTTTTCACTCTTCTTGATCAGTTCGACTTCTGCCATTGGAATCTTGCGGTCGATCGCTTCGGCGGTCCGAATGACGACTTCGTCATCGGTCTGACTGATCTTGATTCCGACAATGACCTGACCCCCGTCGGTCAGAACGCTGTAGTTTTCGTAGTTGTGACTGATGCCGGCACTGGGGTCCAAAATCGATGTCAGCATCGCTTCTCGTGAAAGCTTGCTTCCGATTTCCGAAAGGTTCGGACCGACCTCTTTGCCATGCTGATCGACGACATGGCAATTGGCACACGTGGCAACGCCGCGAAAGACCTTTTGACCGCGGGCAGCATCGCCGGTCATGGCGGCCAGTTTGTCGACCGGTGCAAGCGGTTTGCGATCTTTTGTCGCTGGTTGTGGCAAAATCTCGGCAGCTTGTTTTCGGACGTCTTCGTTGCGAGCTCGCGCCAACAATGCACCAGCGATCAGACGCGTGTCGCCAACGAGTCTCTTGGACGCAGCGAGCCCAAGCAGCGTTTTTTCGCCGCCGTCACTTTTGGTAAGTCCCACGACCGCGGCACGCCGCACGTCATAGGCAATCTCCGCATCGCTGGCGTAGTCACTCAAGATTTTGTGTGACCGACCGTTGCCCAACAATCCAAGTACCTCGGCCACGCGAGCCGCTTGTTGGGTCTCTTTGGATTTCAGCAATTTGCGAAGTCGCATTGGCCCATCGGGTAAATCCCCCATCATTTTGGCTGCTTCGACGGCAGCCGAATTATCGTCCGCAAACAACAGAGATTCAATCTTCTGCTGCATGCCGTCCGGTCGAAAACGCTTCAGTAATTCGAGGTATTCAGTCGTGCCGGCTTGCCGAGAAATATGCCGCTCGATCGCCGCGACCACCTTCGGATTGCTTTTGTAATCGTACCCGGCCATGCGTTCGATAGCGCGAACAACGATCGCATCGTCGCGGGCCTGGTCGGCACGAACCGATTCCATTTGACAACACATTCCAACCAGCAAACAAACCGTCAATCGCATCATCATTTCAGCATTCATTCAAAAGTTTCAAGGGGCGAATCATGAACAACGTCGCAACAAACTGCGACGCGATGATCGGAGTTGCAGATCAGTTTTGGGGTAGTAGTTTCTTGAGTGCTTCGGTGCGAATACTTGGCTCGTGATACTCCAAGCTGCGGAAGTACCGATTGGTATCTTCGATTTTCAGTTTAGGATCTGCGATGATGGCAACAAGTGCGTCGGCGGCTTGCGGAGCACGCACACGCCAGACGATGTCGCGTCCGGCAACGGTATCCCAGTTGCCGGTGCGTGAGAGCCACGCGTCATAGCATTCGGCGGCGCGCAGGTCGCTGGCGATTCCGAGTGCTTCCAAGTACCAGCGGTCCTTGCCGTCGTAGGCTTCGGCTAATTCGGCCCAGACCGCAGGCATGGTTTGTGAATTGTCAAAGCGAAGGGCCACTGCCAGTTCGCGTCGTACGGCGGGTGATGAATCGGAGGCAGCTGATCGGCAGGCAACCGAGGGGGTCATCCCAAGATGTTTGGCCAAGCGAATGGCGGTGATGCGGATGTCGGAATTGGCATCGGCCAGGGCGGTTTGGACATAATGTTCGCCACGGCCATCGATCTTGCCCAGCAGCCACAGGGCGCGGGCACGCATCCGCGGATTCTGGTCCTGCCAAAGTTTCAATAGTTCTGGTTCCGCTGCCGATCCCATCTGATGCAGTGCCGTCCACGCTTTGTAGCGAACCGACAGATTCGGGTTTCGCAACGCCGCGACGGCGCCACCGGCTGTTGAATAATCAAATATAGGGATCGTGTATTTCGCTCCCGGCGGCGCTAGACGAAATAGGCGACCGCGATGAATGTCTTCTTGCCGGTGACCGCCTACGCCCGGATCGTACCAATCGGTGACAAACAGCGAACCGTCGGGTGCGACACAGACATCGGCTGGGCGAAACCACTTGTCGACCGTGCCGGTCATCAGCGGATCGATTGATGCGCTATATCCTGCCCCATCGGGTTTCGCCGGGTACGCGCGAACCACGTTCGGACCGGGGTCACAGTGAATGATCTGGTCCCAAAAACGCTTCGGCAGCAATCGGCCTTCGTACATACAAATACCGCTTGGCGAGCCCGCTCCGGTCTGCAGCATGTTGGGCACAACGCCGGGGTCGTTCAGGTGCCAATGACGCAGCGGGATTTCGTCTTCCATCGTGATGCGCGAATCCCGCCAGCCGGCACCAGTCAACTCATCACGGTAACCATAGTTGCCGTGTTCCATGACGAAGTTAATGCGTGTTCCGCGATTGCCGTCATCATCATTGTCACTTTGCCAAAGGGTGCCAAATGAGTCGACCGTCGTTTCCCAATTGTTGCGAAAGTTGTGCGCGAGCACTTCAAAATTAGATCCATCCATGTCGCAACGAAACGGCATGCCGCCGTACAGCGGTTTGCCATCATCCACGACCGGCCGGCCATGAATGTCGATCACGGTTTCGCCTTTAGAATCTTTGACCTGTTTTCCCGTATTGCCAAAATTCCAATACAGTTTTCCGTCGGGGCCAAATAGGAACGAGTGGGCGGAATGGTCGTGCTGTGGTTGCCCGGTTTCGGTGAACATCGCTTCTTTTTTGTCAGGGATGTCATCGCCGTTGGTATCCGTGAATCGCCATACCGTGGGTGTCGCGGTCACGATGACTTGGTTACCCAATACGCAGATTCCCATCGCCGAATCGATATCTCGGCCCTGATAATAAGTTTTGACTTTGTCCATCACGCCGTCACCGGTCGTGTCTTCCAAAATCAGAACTCGGTCGCCGTCAGGGCGGGAGTCATTGTTGCTCCGATAATTCATCACATCGCAAACCCAAACGCGGCCGCGATCGTCGATGTCCAAGTTGGTCAGGCTTTTCAGATGCGGCTCGCTGGCTGCCAAAGTTGCCTGCAGTCCTTCGGCAATCTGGATTCCTGTGATCGCGTTGCCTGGGTCCCGCTGATCACTTTCTGGATGGTTGTCTGGTGCTTTGCCAATTTTGTTCGGAGCGGCACCGCCGTAGATTGCGAATTGGACACTGGTTTGATCGCCACATGGTTGGCGGGTCCCACCCGTGTCGAGTGCGCCGACGACGGTCAATCGCGTATAGCCCTCTGGGATTCGGTAATGGATCACACTCTTGGCATGTGCACCCAAGGCGTACTTGCCAATTTGCTGTCCGTCGACGGACCAATCTTCGCCTCGGCAGTTTTTGTTCTTGTGAACTTTTCCGAATCCGCTGTCGGCCGATACCCAGTCCATGTCCAGCAGCGATTTGGAGTCGTCCTTGGAGTGAATCGTCGGGTCAATCCAATTCGCCCAGTCGCAACTGAATCCATCGCCCGCGTCGTCGATCACCAAGAACAGGTCACGTACGCCTTTGATGGAAGTTTCGATTTCGACTCTATGTCGTTTGGTTTCTTTGGTAATCACAGGAGACACGAACAGTTTTTTTGACTTCGCGTTCTTTGCGTCATGACCGGTAGCGTTTTGGCCAAGCGGCACACCGAATTTTTCGGCGGTATCCTTGGCGTCGAAATTCGGCTTGGGTTCGTAGTCTTGGTTTTCAAAAAGACGGTCCATGTCGATCTTTTTCTCGCCCAGCGACGACCCTTTCTCAGGGATTTCGTCGCCCGCGGTCCAACGAATGGCGTTGACCACTAATCGACGCATGTCATCGTTGGCCCAATTCCAGTGAAAATGGCCGCCGGTGAAGCCGAATGATCGACCGCCATCGGGACGGTCGTAGGTCCACGCCACGGTTTGCTTCTCGCCTCTTTCGACGCTCTTTCGCACGTGCGGGTTACCGCTGTGGGCGCCGTCCTTGCGAGCCATCGTGGAAAGAGGGGCGACGGCAGCCAAGATCGGTGTCACCTTGCCTTCCTTGCTAAATCGCATGTGAAAGTACCACTCGTCATTGGTCGCGAATGGTTGGACGCCGCGGGTGACTGGATGCTCGGGCAGTGATTTGAATTCGCCGACCCAATGTGGGTTCACGCTCCAATTGATCTCGAAATGCCCACCGAGCATCTCGACCCAATCATCGCCCGATTCACCGGGTGTCATTTCGACGGCGTAGTGGATGCAGACCAAGCCGCATCCGTCGGCCAATTTTCTTTTCAATGCGTCGCGGTGGTCCATGGCGACGTGGCGTCGACCGCCGTCGCAATAGATGACGATTGAGTCGGCGGATTCGATCAATTTTTCGCTGGGCCATCCTTTGACCACGGTGACGTTGGCATCGTCGGTGCTCGCCTCGATTCCTTCTTCCAGAATTTTCAGTCCTGCGTAATGCTCATGAGCACCGTATCCATGTGACGGGTTGCCCGCGATCATCAAGATCTGTTTTTTGGCATCGGCTTGGCAAGCAAAGAGAGCAACCGAAACCAAAACGAAAATGGGAAGATTCAAACAACGGTGTCGCATTTTGTGGGCCTGTCTTGAAATGCTGAAAGGTGGGCTCCCAACAGTGTAACAAGAAACAATACGCGAGCGTGGCAACGATTGACTCCGCGATAGGAGTCACTGTGCCGGCTAAAATACGCGACGATGACCCGCATTTTCTCAGGCGGCGGCGTCAGTCGACGGGGCAGATTATCCCAGCAATTGCTGGTACACCTTCGCGGTTCCGCGAGCCATCGCATCATCCGAAAACTCGTCGCGGTGACGTGCATAGGCGGCTTCGGCCATGGCGTCCCAATCGTATTGACCGGTGACCAAAGCGGCAATTTTTTCGGCCAAACTGCGGCTGTCACGCGGCTCAGCCAACAGTCCTTGAACACCATCGGTGATCGCTTCGGGTGTCCCTTCGACGCGTGTTGCAATCACAGGCACGGCCGCTGCCATCGCTTCCAATACGACCATCGGTAAACCTTCGCCGTACAAACTTGGCAGCACCATTGCATCCAGCTTTGACAGTTCGGCGGGAACATCCTGGGTGAACCCAACGCGTTCGACTCGGTCGCGAATATTTAAGCGATCGATTTGCCTTTCGATTTCTGACTGGTAGTCCCGTGTCTCAAAAGGACCAATTACGCGGAGCACCACATCCAATTTCTGCCGTTCCAGTTCCGCGAGCGCATCCAAGACAATTTCCAGTCCCTTGCGGGGACGCATCAACGCGACCATGCCGATCACCCAGCGACCTCCAGGTATCGGCTTGGCGACACGGGTCGGACGAATGGCGGGTACGCCGTTGTGGACGACCGTCACGTTGTCCGGGGCCGCTCCGTTGGCGATGCAGTCGGCACGCAAACTATTGGAGACGGTGATCAGATGTTTGCAGGATCGCAACGA
>JABDKS010000439.1 GCA_013002105.1 Pirellulaceae bacterium
TCCTCCGGCAGACCCGCGTTAAATCGAACCTGTTCATTCGCACGATCGACGAACGCCATCAGTAGCGATTTGCGGACAAAACGGTCTTTTCATTGCCAATTCCCAACCAAAATTCTGAGCCGGTGGACCTCAAACGCTGGCAAATGCAAGTAAAGACGTGCAAATTCCCCTAAAAAGATTTTAAGGGGAATAATACTTGCCTTGAGGGTGGTTGTGACATAGTATTGATTGCATGCGGGGAAGAGCAGATTTCGGCTCGGTTTTCCGCTCTTCTCAGCTTGCACGATTTGGCCCCGTAATTTGCGGGATATTCGACCAATCGTGAGTCTACAGCTTTTCGTGTTACGCCATTTTTCTGGCTGCTGAGCCGACAGCCTCTTGGTCGGTCATCTGATTTCAGGTTTCCGTCCAAACCGGAACGGAGATGTCGCTTTCGTGGGGCGACGCCGGTGATTCAAGGAGGGATAGACGAGGTTTAATGGGAGGTCAGTGATGGGTCAGCTTTTTGACGCCGTGGGTGACTCGGGCGGTGGGGAATATCGTCCCGCCAACCCGGTCGGCGAGAAGTCCGATCGCGTAATGTCCAGCGGTTCGCATCGCGAATCGTCGTTGCCGCGACCACGTGGGAACCGCATTTCGAGTGACGGACGCGTTGGCTTAGAGCATTACCGGGACACACCAGCGTTTGGGTTGTTGCAATACGCGGCCGAACAGCTTCCTGATCGCGACGCGGTTCGTTATTTCGATGACGTTTGGTCGTATCGCAAGCTCAACGCGGCCGCGATTCAGTGTGCGGCGATGCTGCAACGTCTGGGTGTTCAACCTGGTGACCGCGTTGGAATCTTATTGCCCAATGTTCCTGAATACATTGTTGCGTGCAACGGTGCCTGGCGTGCTGGCGCGATCGCTGTCGCGATCAGTCCGTTAATGGTCGCTGATGAAGTGGAAAAGCTGCTTCGGCAAACCGGTTGCCGCCACGTGATCTGTTTGGATTTGTTGTCGCATTTGTGTGCCGGCGACCCCAGTTTGTTGGATCAGTTGCTGCTGGTATCCATCCGTGAACAATTGCCCGCCTACAAACAACTTGGCTACTTGTGGATGCGTCATCGGCAAACCGGATCTTGGTCGATGCCGTCGCGACCGGGAAGCAGTTGGTTTTGGGACGAGATGGCAGCGACCGAAAACCGATGGCAGCCGATCACGATCGATCCATTGCGTGATCCCGCGTACATTTTGCCCACTGGCGGAACAACAGGATCACCCAAAGCGGTCACGCTGAGCCACACGAATCTGGTCGCCAACGCCTGGCAACAATACAAGTGGACCGATGAGTCGTTTGGTACCGAAACGATGATGGCGATTCTGCCATTTTTTCATAGTTATGGATTATCGACGACGATGATGGCAGGTGCCGCGATGGGTGCCACACTGGTGATGCACCATCGTTACAACACTCGCCAAGTCATCCGCTTGATTGAAAAGCATCGTCCGTCGGTCATGCACGCGGTCCCCGCGATGTTGGTCGCGATGAACGAACGTTTGCGAGATCACACGGCAGACCTCTCATCGATCGATTGGGTCATTTCCGGTGGAGCGCCGCTGTCCGAAGAGATCGCTCAGGAATTCGCCGAGCACAGTGGGGCATTGGTTGTCGAAGGTTACGGGCTCAGCGAAGCATCGCCGGTGACGCATGTTGGGCATCTATTCCGAGCACCACGTTACGGTGTGATCGGGTTGCCTCTGCCGGAAACCGACTGCCGCATCGTCGCCAATGTGCCAAGTAGCCATAGCGACAAGGAGAATGATTCGGGATCGGAGGCTGTTTCATTACCCGACGGTGAAGTCGGCGAGCTAATCGTGCGTGGCCCGCAGGTGATGCTGGGATACTGGCAAGAACCCGATGCCACGCGAGAGACGCTGATTGACGGTTGGTTACATACCGGCGATTTGGCGGTGCGACACGAGGACGGCTACTACAGCATCGTTGGCCGCAAGAAAGATCTGATCATCACATCGGGATACAACGTTTATCCGTGCGAAGTCGAAGAAGCGATTCGGCAGTGCGACTTCGTTCAGGACGTTGCTGTGATTGGACAACCGGATTCCCGTCGCGGCGAAATCGTCAAGGCGGTGGTCGTTCTGAAACCTGGTTGCACTTGGGACGAAACCGCGCTCGATCAGCACTGTTGTCAAACGTTGTCCAAACACAAACGCCCCCGAGTCTTCGAGCGATGCGTCGGTGAACTGCCCAAGAATTTCCTGGGTAAGGTTGTTCGTCGTCAGTTGCGAGATGCCAATACGAATGTCGCCGACGCCAATCGCGCAGGCACAGAGGATAGAGAAAACGACGATATGGAAAACCACGAAGAGGAGGTCAAATCATGAGCCACAATCAGCCCATTGCCATTGTCGCCGGTGCTAGAACACCGTTCGCCAAGGCGTTTACCAATCTAAAAGACGTTTCTGCGGTCCAGTTGGGCCAGCAGGCAATCACCGATGCTTTGCGCCGTGCCAGCTTATCGGGCGAGGACATTGACGAAGTCGTCATGGGCAATGTTGCCGGTCCACCCGATGCAGCGAACGTGGCGCGAGTGATTGCGCTGAAAGCTGGGATTCCGCAAGAACGTATCGCGCACACGGTGAATCGAAACTGTGCATCGGGAATGGAGTCAATTCTTGGCGCATGGCAGGCGATCGAAAGTGGACGTGCAAAACTGGCCATCGCTGGTGGTACGGAATCGATGACGAACATTCCTTTGATGTATCGGCCCGAAGCCGCGAGGTTGTGGTTGCAGTTGGCCAAGAGCAAGACGATGGGTGCGAAGCTGAAAACATTAGCGTCGTTTCGTCCGAAGCATTTCAAGCCGTTGATTGGGATCGAGTTGGGGCTGACCGACCCGGTGTCCGGGCTGAATATGGGCGAGACGGCCGAAGTCTTGGCCGAAGAGTTCGGTATTACGCGCCAAGAGCAGGACGCGTTCGCCGTCGAGAGCCATCAGAAGGCTTGCGAGGCTCAGGAAAAGTGTTTTCTGTCCGGCGAGATCACCGCAATCCAAACGCCATCGGGCAAAACGATCGACAAGGACAATGGCCCTCGCAGCGAACAATCGATGCAGCAGTTGGCCAAGCTGCGGCCGTTTTTTAAGAAAGACGGGACGGTGACTGCTGGCAATAGTTGCCCGCTGACCGACGGAGCCGCGGCCTTGGTGATGACAAGTCCATCGGATTTGGGGCGGTTCGAGGCCGAGCCGCTTGGTTTTATTACGTCGTATGCCGTCGCTGGCTGTGATCCACGTCGCATGGGGCTCGGTCCCGTCTATGCAACGGCCAAGTTGCTCAAACAGACCGGATTAAAGCTAAGCGATTTTGACTTGGTCGAGATCAACGAGGCGTTCGCGGCACAGGTGATTGCTTGTCAGCGGGCTGCATTGTCGAAATCGTTCGCAGAGAAAGAGCTTGGAATGAGTGAGCCGCTGGGCGAATTCGCCAGTGACAAACTGAACATTCACGGAGGTGCGATCGCATTGGGGCATCCGGTGGGGACGACGGGGACGCGTTTGATTTTGACCTTGTTACGCGCGTTGCGTGCGACGGGTGGAAGTCGTGGATTGGCAACGTTGTGTGTCGGTGGCGGACAGGGTGTTGCCATGGTGGTCGAAACCAACTTGGGAGACAAATAAATGAGTGATTCAAACTATAAAAATTTCACGGTGACAACCGATGCCCGCGGCGTTCGTAAGATCACGCTGGATGTCCCGGATCGGCCGTTGAACGTGCTGGATCGTAGCGTGATGGTCGAACTGGAACAGATCGTGACCGATTTGGAAAACAGCACCGATGTCAAAGTCGTGGTGATCCAAAGCGGGAAAGAAAGTGGGTTCTTGGCCGGTGCCGACGTCAATGCGATTGCCGAGATCGCGGCGCCCACCGACGCGTTGCGATTGATCGAAGACGGTCAGTTATTGTTCCAACGCATTGAGTGGTTGCCGATGCCAAAAATCGTCGTGATCCATGGTCCTTGTTTGGGCGGCGGTTTGGAGTTGTCGTTGGCCTGCACGCACCGGATTGCTCGTGACAACAGTTCGACTCAGATCGGTTTGCCGGAAATCAAGCTGGGGGTGATCCCAGGTTGGGGTGGCACGCAACGATTGCCAAAGCTGGTCGGTTTGACCAATGCGTTGTCGATGATCATGCAGGGCAAGCATTTGAGTGCGCGTGACGCATTGAAGATCGGCTTGGTGGACCGGGCAATCGCACCGGAAGACTGGGCAGACGAGGTCGACCGATTTATTACCGATGTGCTCAAGGGCAACTACATGTTGCCTCCGCACAGTCGTCGGCCACTTGCCTTACGAATGATCGAAGGCACCAAGCTTGGTCGAACGTTGATCTTGCGTGCAGCAAAGAAGAAGATCGCGTCGAAAAAAGAGCAGTACCCCGCACTGGAATCTGCCATCAAGGCAATCGCGCATTCGTACAAGCGTGGCAGTGACGGGTTCATGGTTGAGCGGACGGAGTTTACGTCGCTGCTGGCCACACCGACATGCCGTCACCTGCTGCAGTTGTTCTTTGCACGCGAAAAGGCACGGAGTTTGAAGACGTGGTCGCCCGACGATATTCGTGTGGCACACGAGACTCCGATTCGCAAAGTCGGCGTGATTGGTGCCGGAGCGATGGGCGCTGGCATCGGCCAGTTGGCCGCGCTGCGTGGATTCGATGTGGTTTTGAAAGAGATCAACGAAGAAGCCGCTCAGGCGGGTCGCGATCGGATCGACGAGTTGGTCGGCACGCTTGCCAAACGAAAAGGTTGGAACGATTCCAAGCGTGACGAACTGATGAACAAGATCACCGTCACCTGCGAAAGCGAATCGCTGGCGGGGGCCGATTTGATGGTCGAAGCGATTGTCGAGCGGATGGACGTCAAGAAGAGCGTGTTCAAAGAGCTGGATGCGCTGGCTAAGGAAGACGCCATTTTGGCTACCAACACATCGTCGCTTTCGGTCGACGAGATGGCAACCGCGGTGTCGCGTCCGGGACACTTTGGAGGGCTTCACTTTTTCAATCCCGTTCACCGCATGGAACTGGTCGAAGTGGTCCGCGGCGAAAAAACGGATTCGGCGACGGTCGCACGGTTGGTCGCTTTTGTGCGTGCCCTGGGCAAGACGCCTGTTGTGACGGCTGATTCGCCCGGGTTTCTGGTCAATCGCGTGCTGTTTCCGTACTTAGGCGAATCGGTGTTGATGGTTCGTGATGGATACAACATCGAAAAGATGGACAAGCAGTTGCGCCAATTTGGAATGCCCATGGGTCCACTGGAGTTGTTGGATCAAGTTGGTTTGGACGTCGCCTTGCACGTCGCCAAATCGCTCAGCGATGTCTTGTCGGGGGTCGAGCCGGTCGTCGAAACGCTTTCGGAGATGGTCGACGACGGCAAACTTGGCAAGAAATCCAACGTCGGCTTTTACCACTACCTCAAAGGTAAACGGGGTGAGTCAACGTTTGACACGGATCGATCGGCCGCCGTCACACCAGCTTCGTTTCAAGAAGAGTTTCCAGAAGACGGAATGACTGCGATTCAGCGTCGATTGGTTTATCCGATGCTCGCCGAGGCGATTCGGTGTTACGAAGAAAAAGTGGTCGACGAACCCTGGGCCATTGATCTTGCGATGGTGCTGGGTACCGGGTTCGCGCCGCATCGCGGGGGACCGTTGCACGTGGTCGACTCGATCGGATCCCATCGGCTTTTGGCCAACATGCGTCGGCTCAAAGCGATGTGTGGTCCGCGATTTACACCACCGGATTTGTTAGCCAAACATGCCGAGACGGGAGAAACATTTTTCGCGTCCGAGGGAGCTTCCGACCAGGAGACGCCCGTGTCCAACTAGCCAGATCCCCATTAGTGAGATCCCCGTTGATGAGATCTAACTAGCGGATTGTTGATGCGTGAAGGCGCAGTCGGTGACCAGCCACGACCTCCCATTGGTTGCCGGCTCGCGCCAGCACGTCACGACCACCGCGCAGCGAAACCATACGAACAGAATGATCAGCCAATCGAAAGGGCCGATACCAACAAGCCAGTTTTTACGCGAAGGAGTTCAGTGATGAGCCTTGAATACGATTCCAACCATTCGGTTGACACACCCGTTGATACCAATCCCAACGACATATCGCCGATGACGCCGGAAGGGAAGGAGACTATGTCCAAATCACAAGCACCCCAGCCGAATGCCCCGGTTGCTGAAGAATCGTTTGCGGAAGTCGCATTGCGGCTTGGCGGAGCTTCGGCCGATGAAGCCAAGCGAACCGGTGCAGTCGACGCAGCCGATGACCAAGTCGAAGACTTGTTTGCCGAGCAGTACAAGACCGTCAACAGTCCGGTTCACCGCGCCGTCTGGGACACAGAGATTCCCACGGAATTGTTTTATAGCGAAATGCCCGCGGGTTCGGCAAACGTCGAGCAAGTGGTGCAAAAGTCGTTGGACATCGTTCAACGTCATCGTGATGCTGGGACACTGGTAAACGATCAAGGCAAGATTGCCGACGTCGTCATGATGGAGTTGGGTGAAGTCGGATATTGGGGTTTGCTGGTCGGCACCAAGTACGGTGGCAGCGGCGCGACGATGCGCGAATTTGCCAGAATGATTACACGGATGGCGACGATTGATCCGACCGTCGCCGGGTTGGCATCGGTACACGGTTGCATTGGTGCGGTCGACCCGGTCCGTGCATTCGGCACGGACGAGCAAAAAGAACGGTTCCTACCCAAGTTGGGTGACGGATCCAGTCTGTCGGCGTTTGCGTTGACCGAGCCGGGGGCCGGTAGCGACCTGACGGCGTTAAAAACGACGGCCGTGTTGGATGGCGACCAATACGTTGTCAACGGCGAAAAGTTGTTTATCACCAACGCGATTCCGGGCCGCACGATCGGTTTGGTCTGCAAGATCGATGGCGTGCCGTCGGTTCTGATCGTCGACTTGCCGGAGGAAGAGAACGAGAACTTCTATCTGAACCGGTACGGTATCTACGCACTGCGTCGGGCTCACAACAACGGCTTGGTGTTCAAGGATTTCCGAGTCCCAGCGGCCAATCTGCTGGTGCCGCCGCGTGGTGACGGTTTGACGATCGCCTATCACGGTCTGAACCTTGGACGCGTATCGCTGTGTGCCAACGCCGCCGGTGCGATGCGCTGGATGCTCGCGGAGATGTTGCCGTGGGCCGAATACCGCGAAACCTATGGTCAGTCGATCGAAAAACGAGAATTAGTTCGTCGCCGTGTTGGACGGATGGCAGGCCTGATCGTCGCCTGTGATGCGCTGACGCAATGGTGCGCTGGTTTGATTGACCAGGGCTACCGCGGCGAAATGGAATGCATCATCGCCAAGATCTTTGGCAGTGAATCACAAAAGGAAGCGGCGATCGAGTTGTTCATGAAAACACACGGCGGCCGATCATTCCTGGAAGGCCACTTGTTCGGTGACAACGTTCACGAATTCTTGGCACCGTGCATCTACGAAGGCGAAGGCGAGATGCTGGGAATGGCGTTCTTTAAATCATTGGTGAAGGATCACGGAAAACGCTACTTTGAACAGATCGGTCGAACCTTGCACGCATTGGGAATCAAACAGCCCAATTTGGCCAATCCGATGCACATCTGGGCACTGCGTGGACCCATGATCGCGTACACCAAGTGGTTTGTCGGTCGGACGCTGTCGCGAAAGAAGTGGTCGCAGTTTGACAACCTGGACCGGGATTTGGCAAAGCACCTTGCATTTGCACAAAAACGATTGTCCAAAGCTGGCTTTAACATCAGTGCCACCATGCGAAAGCATCAGCTGAAACTGGCGGATCGTCAGTGTCGGATGTCGATGATGTCGTCACAGTTGCAAGACGCGGTGGTGATCTTGGTCACCAGTCTGTACGCATCTCGCTCCAACGATGCGACGACCAAAGCGGCGGCGGACGCGATTTGCCGCGAGCTGCGTCGCAGGATCACCGGCGCCGCCGCCAGTGATGCCGACTATCGTCAAATCACAACGCTTGGTGCAACGATCGCGGACAACGGTTGGTGTGAACTCGACGGTGTTGTACCGAGCGAGATTTTGCAGTCGTACAAGTAATCATTTGAATTAGAAGCGGATTTTACGTCCCGGCGTGGTCGCAATTCGCGTGGCCGCGCCGGGACAAGCGGTAAGGCGATGATCGCCTTGAATTGAGGATTCATCATGAGGCTCATCGAGCTATTCAATTTTCGCAAAGACGAGATAAAGACCCAGCAGCAGCGCAGCGCGGTTATCGCACTGGGCGGCGGCGGTGCGCGCGGAGTGGCGCATTTGGGTGCCATCGAATCGATCGGCGAGTCTGGAGTTCAAACCGAGCGAATCGTGGGTGTCAGCATGGGAGCTCTGGTAGGTGCAATGTGCGCCGTTGACCCCGAGATCCATCGCGTGCAGGCCAAAGCGATTGAGCTTCTGTACTCGCCGGTCTTTTTACGTAAGTGTTGTTCGTTGACCGGGCCGGCCAGCAAGCTGTCTGATCGCGATAGCGAATGCATGGCTTGGTATGGAAATTGGTATGGCCGCATTAAGAAGTCGGTCGCCAACAGTCGGCGATTTCGTCGCGCGCTCAAGGGGCCCTCATTGATGCGCGACAACTTATTGCGAGAGGCAATTGAATATCTGTTACCCGATATTGATATCGCGGATACGGAAATCCCCTTGAGCATTGTCACCGCTGATCTGATGAGTGGGCATCGCGTGGTGCTGGAGAATGGATCTTTGCGTGAGGCCGTGCTTGCGTCGACCGCGATTCCCGGTTTCTTTCCTCCCGTCGCGTGGGACGACGGCAAAGCACAGTTGTGTGATGTTGGCACGCTGGATTCTCTGCCGGTCGCGGTCGCGCAATCGTATGCACGCGATTTAGTGATCGGTGTGGATGTTGGGAATGATCAGAAGGCGATTCAACGATGCGGCACCGCGATCGAAGTGATGATGCGAATGGACGAGATTGGTGAGCGGATTGTCCGTCGCGAGATGATGAAGATGGCTGATTTGGTGATTCGTCCCGAGGTGGGTAACCGGTTGTGGTTCGATTTTTCGGATCCGGAACAATTGATCGACGAAGGTCGAATCGCAGCCCGCCAGGCATTGCGATCTCTACCACTGGCTGTATCTGTGCAATAAATCCGCCGGTTCCCCGGGCAGTGCCACCTTTGATGCCGGTCATAGATGCCGGTCATTGATGCCGGTCGTTGCCTAGGCTGCCAACTGGGTAATCTGCGCCTCAATTCGCATCGGGTTGCAACGATCTCGGCGTGGGTATCCTCGTAAGTCACAGATTTTTGGGCATGAGCGAATTGTGAAGATTTCTTCATCAGAACTTCACTAAACGCATGCCGTCTAGCTCCTCGCCACATTGCTAGCCCGCTGATACTCTCTGCGAATCAAAGCGAGGTGGCCGCACGGTTCAGGCTTCCCGCAAAGTTCTCAGGCTGACTAGCTAAATGCGGAGATGCGATCGATGAAGTTTCAGAAGTCCACGTTGCTGTTTGCATGCGGATTCGTCCTTGCGTTCCTGCCGGCGTTCACCGGGTGCGATTCCAAGTCGACGTCGCCTGGTGACTCACTCGCCGTGGAGGCTCCGCCGACCGAGTCGACGCTCAAAGGCGATATCAAGATCAACGGTAGCAGTACCGTCCAGCCGATCAGCAATGCGATTCGCGAGATGTTCATCAAAGAGCATCCGGGCGTGAATGTTCGCGTCGATGGCGCTGGAACTGGAAATGGATTCCAGGAATTCTATGGAAAGTCGACTGACATTTCCGATGCCTCGCGTCCGATCAAGCCGGGCGAGTTTGAAGAGTGCAAGGCCAATGGCGTCGAATTTATCGAACTGCCTGTTGCTTATGATGGCCTGACGATCGTCGTGCACCCCGAAAACGATTGGTCAACTCGTTTGACAGTTGATCAATTGAAGAAAATTTTTGTCGCTGGCGATTCAGCCAAAACCTGGAAAGACGTTGACGAGAGCTGGCCCGAGGAAGACATCAACATTTTTGCACCTGGAACCGGTTCAGGAACCTACGATTACTTCCACGAAGTCGTCGCCAAGAAAGACAAGAAAGAACTTCGTGACGACATGAATTTGAACGAGGATGACAACATCCTGGTCCAAGGCGTCGCAGGCAACAAATACTCGATCGGGTTCTTTGGCGTTGCCTATTACGAAGAAAACAAGGACAGCTTGAAAGCGGTTGAGATTGTCAATCCAAAAGACAGTCAGGCTTACTTGCCGACCAACGAAAACATCGCGACCAATAAGTATGCACCGTTTAGTCGTCCACTGTTCATTTACGTGAACACCGATTCATTGAATCGTGCCGATGTCCAGACATTCGTCGAATTCTTTATGAATAACGTTTCGACAGCTTGCGAAAAAGTCGGCTATGTTCGTCTGCCCGATGAGATCATCGCCAAAGGTAAAGAAAATATCGACTCGGTTGTGGTCGGAACTCACTTTGTCGATGCCGACGGCGAAAGTCGTAGTGGTCCTTTGGCAGAAATTTTCAAGCCTGAGAATCTGGTCAAATAGACCACAATTAGCAGGGGCTTTGGTCCGTCGAGTATTTTCGGCAATGGCCCAAGTCATGTCAGCCACGTGGTGCGTTGCATCGCGTGGAGTGACGGTACAAGGAGCGTGCCAATAACTATCCAGCGTGGATTTTTTGATAAGCAATGATCTTTGATTCGACTCCGGGTCGTTGACATGATCGTTCTTCGATCCGGTACCTCGATTACCTGTCCGTTTTGAGTTTGCGATGGCCACCCCCGCAGCACTCGAGAATCGCCGATTCCGATCCACGTCTGTCGGCGTGTACTGGGAAAAGGTGATCGTGACCATCTTGGCATTGTGCGCGTTGACGACTGTGATGATCACCGTTGGAATCGTGCTCATGCTGTTGACGCAAAGCTGGGGATTCTTTCAGAGCGATGCGGTGTCGCTCAAAAGTTTTTTGACCGGCGGAAAGTGGACCGCGCTGCAGGCCAAGGAATTAGACAAGGCTCAGTTTGGGATATGGCCGCTGTTAAGCGGGACGCTACGCGTGACCGTGATTGCCATGTTCATTGCTTTGCCGCTTGGTCTGATCACAGCAATCTATTTAAGTGAGTTCGCATCGCATCGAATTCGATCATGGTTAAAGCCAACGCTGGAGGTGATCGCGGGGATTCCAACGGTCGTGCTGGGTTATTTCGCGATTTTGGTGATCAGTCCCACTCTGCAAGTGTTAAGCGGTGGGATGTTCGACACGTTCAACGCGACCAGTGCGGGAATCGCGGTGGGAATATTGTGTTTGCCGATGGTATGCAGTTTGTCCGAGGACGCGATGCGTGCGGTGCCCGATAGTCTGCGCGAGGGTGCGTACGGATTGGGTTGCACGCCGTTCGAGACGGCGGTGAAAGTCGTCGTCCCGGCAGCGCTGTCGGGAATCATTTCGGCTTTTTTGTTGGCATTTAGCCGGGCAATTGGCGAAACGATGGTCGTTGCCCTGGCGGCTGGAACGCTACCCACTTTGACTGGCGATCCGACGCGGCAAGCACAGACGATGACAGGCTTTATTGTCGAGATGATCAAGAGTGAAAACGAATATGGAACCGTTCAGTACTTCAGCTTGTATGCCGTCGCCGTGTCGTTATTTGTGATTACCTTTGGAATGACCGTGGTTGGGCAGCTGATTCGACGCCGATTCAAGGAGTCCTACCAATGAGTACGGTTGCGACAAAACCGAGTGGAGTGCCTGCGGCACTGGTGGATCAGGATGTCGACGCGTTGGCACGTAACACCGCGCGGCGAAAACGCTACAGTCGTGGGTTTTATGCGTTGTGTGTCGCGATCGCTCTGGTCAGCGTCGCGGTCTTGGTTGTACTTTTGTTTTCGATCGGTTGGCAGGGTCATTCGCGTTTGTCCGGTGACTTGTTAAAGAATCCGCATAGCGAATTGTCGATCGAGCAGGCTGGCATGGGGCCAGCCATTATCGGGTCACTCTTTGTGTGTGGCATCTGTGCCGCCGCTGCGTTGCCATTGGGTGTGGGGACGGCGATTTTTCTAGAGGAATTTCAACCCAGCAAAAAATGGTTTCGCTGGATCCATGGTTTCGTGAATCTGAATATTGCGAATCTCGCCGGTGTCCCGTCGATTGTTTACGGGTTGTTGGGGCTTTCTGCGTTCGTGTTCATGTTCAACGTGTTCGGCAAGATTCAAGTCAACGAATCGACTGGCTGGGAGATTGCCGGCGCCAAGCACTACTATCAGGTTTTGTCGCTGGAGTCGGGGCAGACGGTGTTCATTCCGCAGACGGACAAGTCTGAGAAGACGATCCAAATCGAAAGCCCGATCGTCGGCCTCGATGCTGCGGGAAATTCAATTGACATCGCCGTATGGACGCCAGGAACGCCTAAGCCGACGGACAAGGCGGTGCGGCGTCACACGGTCAAAAAAGGAGCCGTCGGCGGTTCCTACACCGAACATGCCTGGTATTACTTTCGGCTGCCGTTTGGAAAGAGTTTTCTGGCGGCGGGTTTGACGCTGGGGCTGGTGATTCTGCCGATCATTATTATTGCATCGCAGGAGGCGTTAAGAGGTGTTTCTCCTTCCTTGCGGGAGGCATCACAAGGACTTGGTGCCACGACCTGGCAGACGACCCGACATGTGACTCTGCCATCAGCCCTTCCTGGTATTATGACCGGGTCGATTTTGGCGATGGGTCGAGCGATTGGCGAGGCTGCACCGATCCTGGTGGTATTGGGCGCGGCGATCGCAAAAAACTCTGGGCCGGAGCATTTGATGGACAACGTCGTGACAATGCCGATTTTGATCTACAACTGGGCGGGGCGTCAGCAAGATACGTTCAAAGAATTATCAGCTGCCGCAATCATTGTATTGCTGATCGTACTCTTGGTATTGAATAGCGTCGCCATTTACATGCGTCAGCGAATTCAACGAGTTTGACCATCGCAAAAAAGTTTGGGTCATGAATAAATTAACTTATCTCTCCAAAAGCACGATGTCATCAGCGCCAAAGAGGAAGGACTCGCAATCAATGTCTGCTGACGTCGCGACGCAATCCGACGATCAAACCGTTCCGGCAAGCGATGGTCAGACGTTAATCGAGATCGAGAATTTGAGTGCTTGGTATGGCGACTTTCAAGCACTGCATTCGCTCACGCTAAAGATACCTCGTCACAAGGTGACCGCTTTTATTGGTCCGAGTGGTTGCGGCAAGAGCACGTTGCTGAAATGGATCAATCGGATGAATGACGTCGTCCCATCGGCACGGGCCGAGGGCACGCTGCGACTGGGTGGCTTGGATGTTTTGGCCGCCACCACCGACACAGTCGCGCTGCGACGTGAGATTGGTATCGTTTTTCAACGACCCAACCCGTTTCCAAAAAGTATCTACGACAATGTCGCATTCGGCCCCCGATTGCACATGAAGCTCTCCAAGAGCGAACTAGATGAACTGGTGCAGTGGTCGCTGGAGAAAGCGGCGGTATGGAACGAGGTCAAGGATCGACTGCACTCGCCAGCGTTGGGGCTTTCCGGTGGACAACAGCAGCGACTGTGCATCGCGCGCGCGATTGCCGTCGGGCCGGAAGTCTTGCTGATGGATGAGCCCTGTAGTGCGTTGGATCCTGCAAGTACATTAGCGATCGAAGACTTGATGTTCGAATTGCGAAGCCAATACACGATTGTGATCGTGACACACAATATGCAGCAAGCTTCGCGGTGCAGTGATCAAACAGCATTCTTTTTCGAAGGAACGCTGATCGAATCAGGTGATACCGAAGACGTCTTCACCAAACCGCGTGAGAAACAGACCGAAGACTATGTGCGAGGTAAGTTTGGCTGATTCCTCCGGTCCGATACCGTAACGACTGCTTGACGTTGCCACGCCATTGGTTCCCGTTGCCACAACAGACATGCCAGGTGCCACGATAGACATTCTGGGTGACACACCACTCACGCATTCGGATCCACACATGCGTCTCGTTTTTAAACAAAATCCTATTCAGCCAGGCCGATTCACTCGTTAGCAGGCGGAGCCGCGAAAGTGTCCAAACATTTACAACGTGACCTCGATCACTTGCGTGGTCAATTGATCAATCAGTTCGGATCGGTCGAGCAGATGATTCAGTTGGCTGTCCGGGCTCTTGTGGAGCGACGGTCCGATTTGGCCGACCGCGTGATCGAAAGTGACAACGAGGTTGACGAGACCGACGTGCAAATCGAAGAAGAATGTTTGAAAATACTCGCACTGCATCAACCTGTCGCGAGTGACATGCGCTGGCTGGTCACGGCCATCAAGGTCAATGCGGAATTAGAACGGATGGCCGACTTGGCTTGTAACATCGCCGAACGTGGCAAACCGCTCGATTTGTTTCCGCTGTTCCAGGTGCCCGCCGAGTTATCGGAAATG
Organism: Pirellulaceae bacterium; assembly: GCA_013002105.1. The sequence goes on from JABDKS010000439.1 coordinate 14,471, forward strand.
GTCAAGGTGGTCACGCGGATGGTTCGCGACGCTTTGGATGCGTGTGTCGAAGCGGATGCGGCGAAAGCCAAGAGCGTCATTCAGCTGGATGACGAGGTCGATGCATACAATCGAATCGTGATTGATCAATTGATTGGCATGATGAAGGACGATGTCGATCAGATCGAACCAGCCGTGCACTGCTTCAGCGCGTCACGCCACTTGGAGCGGATTGGTGATTTGGCCGAAAATATCGCCGAAGAAGTCGTTTATTTGGTGGATGGTGACATCATTCGTCACCAGCACGGATTGTTTGTCGACACACCGTCGAC
>JABDKS010000442.1 GCA_013002105.1 Pirellulaceae bacterium
TTACTGGCCCGATACCGACACCGTCCGCAACGACATGCTCGATTACGCCGTCGAAGTTGAACATTACGACGATCATTTGGGACGGATCATCGATGCAATCGACGCGGCGGGCCAACTGGAGAACACGCTGATCGTCGCGACATCGGATCATGGTATGCCGTTTCCGCGCGTGAAGGGACAAGCCTATGCGGACTCGAATCACATTCCAATGGCGATTCGATGGCCGGCGGGCATCCAAGGTGCAAACCGAACGGTGGATGATTTCGTCAACTTCACCGATTTGGCACCGACGTTTCTGCAAGCCGCTGGCATTCGACGGCCCGGTCCAATCATGCAGCCAACGAGTGGACGGAGCCTGTTCGATATTTTCTCGGTGGATCAGTCGGGTCACGTCGTGCCGGATCGCGATCACGTGCTGGTTGGTAAAGAGCGACACGATATCGGTCGTCCCAACGCAGGTGGCTACCCGATTCGTGGCATTCGCAAGGGCGACCTGCTGTACCTACAGAACTTTGAACCCGACCGGTGGCCGGCAGGCAATCCCGAAACCGGATACCTGAACTGCGATGCCAGCCCCACCAAGACATTGATCTTGAATCAGCGCCGCAGTGGCGAGGCGACAACGTTTTGGAACTTGAATTTTGGCAAACGACCGCCCGTCGAGTTCTACAACGTGGCCAAAGATCCGGACTGCACCAACAATCTTGCCGAGTCTCAAGGCCACGCGGCAGAAATCAAAAGACTACGAGATCAGATGACCCGCGAATTGACACAACAGGGTGACCCGCGAATGTCCGGCGACGGAGACGTGTTCGATCGGTATCCCTATTCCAGCCCGGCGACCGATCGCTTTTACGAACGCTACATGGCCGGTGAAAAGGTTAAAGCGGGCTGGGTCAATCCGGACGACTTCGAGAAAGAACCACTTGACTAAGCTCGATCGTCGACCCTCCCTCTCACGCTCCCATTGCATCCTTGGCCGAACCAAAATGACCCGACAATTTCTGCCGTTGCCGATCCTGCTGTTCTTGTTCGTTGGCGTCGTTTCGGCGGACGACCGCCCCAACTTCATCATTTTTGTCGCCGACGATATGGCCTGGGATGATTGCGGAGCCTACGGTCATCCGTCGATTCGCACACCCAACATTGACGCGTTGGCGAAAGCGGGCATGCGTTTCGACCGTGCCTACTTGACCTGTTCGTCATGCAGCCCGAGTCGATGTTCGATCTTGACCGGACGTTATCCCCATGCAACGGGCGCCGGCGAATTGCACCTGCCGCTGCCCGCGAAACAAACAATGCTGACTCAACCGCTGAAGCAGTCGGGTTATTGGACGGCCGCGGTGGGCAAATGGCATTTGGGCGAAGCCGTTGCCCATCAAGTCGACTATCGCAAAGGGTCGCCGCCGCCAAAGATGGGCGACGCATGGGTCGCGGCCCTCAAGGAGCGTCCCACTGGCAAGCCGTTCTTTTTGTGGGCGGCACACACCGATCCCCATCGCGGTTACAAACCTGGTGCCGTCGATCCACCGCATCAGTCGACCGATGTCATCGTGCCACCTAGCCTGCCCGACACACCTCGCGTCCGTGAAGACTTGGCGTTGTATTACGACGAGATCAGCCGATTTGACGAGCACATTGGCATGACATTGGCCGAGTTAGACCGACAGGCAATCGCCGACAACACATTTGTACTAGTGATAAGCGACAATGGACGTCCTTTTCCTTACGCCAAAACGATGGTGCACGTGCCGGGCGTCCGCACACCGTTTGTCGTCCGTTGGCCCGCCAAGGTCACCGCGGGCAGTGATTGCGATAGCGTCGTCAGCACTGTCGACATCGCACCGACGATTTTGGAATTGGCAGGACTGGAACCTCTGGCGTCATTCCAGGGCAAGAGCCTGAGCAAAATCCTATCGAATCCAAAGTTGACTACGCGGCGTTATGCGTTTGCAGAACATAACTGGCACGATTACCGGGCATTCGAGCGAGGTGTTCATTCGCAAAGTTACTGTTATGTCCGCAACTGGTTACCCGATACTCCCGGCACGCCGCCGGCCGACGCAGTTACCAGCGTAACATTCGCGGACATGAAACAATTACGCGAACAAGGTAAGCTTGCTGCGATCCAGGAAGCGACATCGTTCGCGACTCCGCGTCCGACAGAATTCTTGTACGACGTTTCGAGCGATCCCGACTGCCTGAGAAATCTTGCCAACGACAAACAACACCACGCCATTCTTGACGAGATGCGATCGGCGTTAGCAGATTGGCAGGCACAGACCGATGATCAATTCCCTGGGGCCGATCGATTGACGCCGGACGGGTTCGATCGCTCGACAGGAAAACGTTTGATTACCGCAGCACATCCGTCGCTGCAGCGGTAGCATCGTCGTCTTGCCAGAACAACGTCACTGATCGCTGATATCATCATAGCGAAACAGATCATCATCAATCGGCTGATTGATCTGTAATTCAGCAACGGTGACCTTCGCAAATTCCGCGATCTGTTCATCGCGAAATTTCTGGATCATGTAATTCGCCGGCTGCCATCGGCCCTCAATCTGTTCGTACTGAATTTGATAGCGCCAGGCCAGATTCCCGTTCCAAGCGGCATCGATTCGAACTGTGGCGAAGTTCAATGCGGGTGCAACGTAGTAGTGATAACGACTCAGTTCAAACCGCCCCCCGTCGCGCGGACGCAACAGCAGGCAATCATGCCCGTCGATTTCGTCAGTTGCATCATCCACCACGTATTGAGTTTCCGTATAGGGAGCATGTCGTGAATTAAACGGTCGGTAATGCAGCAAAAGCGGCGTCAACAGCACGTCTTCGAACCCCTGCTCCTGCCGATCGAGTGTTGGTTGGGCAAGCAC
>JABDKS010000485.1 GCA_013002105.1 Pirellulaceae bacterium
CCCTGGCTCATCGAGAATTCCTTGAAGTGATGATGCAACTGCGTCTTGCAATTGGTCCACGCACGTCAGCGTTTTTGGCGGATCAGAGAGCCGAAAGGCTAGCTCGGACCGCCGGCGGTAACGACGCGGATCATGTAGTTGATCGACCGCCAGGCCGTACGGCGTCCAAGAGCCTGGCACCGACCGAATTGTTCCGAACCGGCGCCAAGTACCGCAAAATCGACACAGTTTCGCTAACCGATCCGGCTTTCCAATAACCGGAACTTCCACGACGCTGGCATCGATTGTGATGACAATGAGCTCGCGTTCGCGGGTCACTCACCTCGCGCGATTCTGAATTTCTGCAGCATTTGGATCACGAATCTTGTCGGTCGCTTTGATCCATTGTCGCTTTTACATACAGAAACATCCACTCGCGAACAAAGCGTATGATTTTTCAAACCGGGTCGAATCGACCACGAGATGAAATCACACATCCCTGCTTCGAGGAATATCCTGGAAATGCCAGATGCGGACCATCTCTCACGACAGGCACGGCTGGATCCGATCTGCGACGAATTCGAGGACGCATGGAAGCAGGGTGACACGCCGCCGGTCCTGAGCGAGTACATTCACCGCGTTCGAGTCGACGACCGGGCGTCCTTGGCTAGCGAACTGCTATCGCTAGACCGCCACTATCGCTCGGCGCGCGGCGAAGCGGCTTCGCAGGAATTCTACCTCCAACGACTGCCCGGCTTCGCTGACGTCATCAAGCATGCCTTCGCCCCCGAATCGACCTCCAATCGGACGCACGCCGAACTGGAGGCCACGATCGATACGTCGGCATCACCAACAGGCAAGCAATTGCAGCCAGGTGATTACGTTAAGTACTTCGGCGACTACGAGATTATTGACGAGATCGCTCGCGGCGGCATGGGTGTCGTTTATCGCGCCAAGCAAATCAGCCTGAATCGAATCGTTGCACTGAAAATGATCTTGTCAGGGCAGATTGCCGGCGAAGACCACATCCGACGATTTCAACTCGAAGCCGAAGCGGCAGCTAATTTAGATCACCCCGGAATCGTGCCGATTTATGACATTGGCGAGCACGATGGACAGCATTATTTTTCGATGAAACTGATCGAGGGCAAGACGCTCGGTCAGATCGCAGTCGAGCTGAAGGACGATCATCAGCGGGCGATTGAGTTGGTCGCCAAAGTCGCCGACGCGATGCACCACGCGCATCAACGCGGAATCCTGCATCGCGACTTGAAACCTGGCAATGTTTTGCTGGATGCGAACGAACAGCCGATGGTGACCGACTTTGGGCTAGCCCGAAACACACAGGCGGACACTGGCATCACGCAAACCGGTGCCATCGTCGGCACACCAGGATTCATGTCGCCTGAGCAGGCGGCGGGCAGTAGCGTGACGACGGCTGCCGACATCTATTCGCTCGGCGCAATTCTGTACCAACTCCTGTGCGGTCGTCCGCCGCATCAGGGCGATACTGTCATGAAAACGGTGCTTTCGGTCATCAATGACACACCACCCAAACCCGTGCAGATCAATCCCCAAATCCACTCTGACTTGGAGTTGGTTTGTTTGAAGTGCCTAGAGAAGGAACCGGACAAGCGTTATTCAAGCGCGGCCGAATTCGCAACCGATTTGCGAGCGCACTTGGTTCGCGATCCTGTCAGCGTGCGTTCCCCATCGACGTTGGAACTGGCGAAACTATGGTTGGGCAAAAACTATGGCAACGTGATCTGGGTACCCATCATCTCGACCGTCGTCGGCGTGGTATGCGGATTCAGCATGTGGACATTCACCTTTGGAATGGACATGAGTGCGAATGTTGAGATGTACGAAAAGTTTCCGCCGTCAGATCGCCCGTTGCTTGCTCAAAAATGGGCGAATGTGAGCGGGATCGCGGCTTTGGTTTTCCTTCTCCTAATTAGCATGATCGGATGGGCGACCGCCAAGCTGGTTCGGACCAAGAATCGAGCTGCCGATATCGGAGCTGGATTGTCTGTCGGATTGTTGGCCGGATTGCTCGCGTTCGTCTCCGGTTCGGGAGCGGTGATGCTGGATTCCATGCGTATTTCCGATCGGCTGGACGGTGAACTGATAATGCAACTGGCTGTTGTCGGCGACAAAAGTTACACGCAGGAGCGTATCGTTACTCAGTATCCCACCCTGGAAGGCATGAGCGACAACGAACGTGCTTGGCTGCTGCAACAAAAGCAAAGTGCCGATCAGTGGTCGCGATCGGTCACAGGAATCGCCCTTGGTGCTCTAATGTGCTTGTTGAGTTATGGTTTTTGTGGAACAGTGCAAACCTGGGTTGCCGGGCCATTGATCCGCAGCAAACCATTCGCATTGAGCTTGTTCGGATACCTCTGCTTTACGCTGGGGCTTACCGCAATCGCATTCGTGATCGGCGGTGAACTGACGATGTATGTCCTGATGGGTAGCACGGCGCTGTTCGACTGGACATGGCCAATTCTGCTGGTGTTACTGGCCATCTTTGTAATGGTCGCGGTCGTTAGGAATTGGCCCTGGCCAGTGCAATTGGTGGGATCTGTGTTGATGTGCTGCGCATTTGGCTACAACATATTTGGTAACTACTACGATGGCGCCCCTCCACGTGTTGCCCGGCTTCGGACAGAGATCAAAGAAGCAACCAATCTTGTAAACACAGCGAAGGGCCGGCGAGATTTCGCTTTGAGACTCACACGTGCGCATCACTTCTATGCCGCGCAGTTAAAGCAAATTGGTCGTTCGGAGCTTGCTCTCGATTCTTATGCCGATGCGATCAACGCCATCGAAGCGGGCAAGAGCCCGGACGACTTTGATTACGAAGAACGAGTGCTCTATTCGCAACTGCTGTTCGAAGCAGGAGTCTTGGCGCATCAGGTAGAGCAACCCGTGCGAGCCGCGACCTGGCTGGGACAACACACCAAGCTGTACCTGTCATCGGCGGAAACCTTGGATCGATTCGCCAAGGCTGTCGTGCAAACGAATCCGCCAAAGCTGGATTATCTTTACGACGTCTCCGCCACGGCCCCCGATTCCTGGTGGCGATTGGCCGGACAGCTCCGTGCCATTGCCAGCGAAATGGATCGTCAGGCTCCTGCACAAGGACCGATCCCTGACGCTTGGTTACGAAACGTGGTTGATCAAAAATTGGATTCAGCGACCGATGTTGACGAGGTGCCAGACTGGACTGCGCGAAAGTCGCGACTTCGCCGCTGGCTGACGTCACGGCAAGAGTGGGAACTATTCGGGCCGATAAAGTTGGCCCCGGAAATCTCACTCGAAGAGCAATTCGACAATCCTTATGGTCCCGATCCCGGACTCGAAAATCCCGACACGAATTTGACGCCGGACAAAGTCGTCGGCAGCTACGCCGGTTCGACGGTCGACTTGATAGCAGCGTTTGGCG
>JABDKS010000426.1 GCA_013002105.1 Pirellulaceae bacterium
CTGCCAAATTGGGATTGGCAGAATTCCAAAGCGATACCGATGAGGAATTGGTCAAGGAATTGTTGTCGATGCTGCAATTGGCGGAAACCGACATGACGATTTTCTATCGGCAGTTGGCGACGATCGATTGCGAGCAAGACCCGTCGTCGACCGGCCTATCGCCCCGCGAGCGGATGGCTCCCTTGATGGAAGCCTATTATGTCGCCGATCAGTTGACCGACGAAGTTTGCGAGACGACGGCTAATTGGTTAGATCGATATCACAATCGCGTTCGCCAAGACAACACCACGAATGCGAATCGACGCGAGCAGATGAACCGAGTCAATCCAAAGTATGTGCTTCGCAACTATCTGGCGCAGATGGCGATTGATCGATCCGAGCAGGGGGATCACGGCTTGATCAGCGAACTGCTGGACGTATTGCGAAATCCCTATGACGAACAGCCAGATAAACAAGAGTTTGCCAAACGTCGTCCCGATTGGGCCCGCCATCGACCCGGTTGTTCGATGTTGAGCTGCAGTTCATAGATCCGTTTTGGGAGTTCACGCAGGCCGGGACCTGTCCTGGCAGATCGATACCAGGACAGAACCTGTTCTACGGCTGACAGCACCGCCGGTGTTTGGCAATGCGGCCGAGCGGCTGCTTATCGCAGTAAAACCGTTAACCAACCATCGGCAGCGGTGACCTCACGGGGTCGATAGGACCGACCACGCAATGCGTCGGCTTTGACGGTCTGTGGAACGACCAACGGTTGATCCATCAGCGTGTCAGGAAAGACCTTGGAAAAGTTCTTTTTGATCGGTGCCTTCATACCGGCTTCACGAACGCCCAGCCTTTTCTGTCCGGGGAATTTCACGTCGACTTCGCCTTCACGCAGCAAGATGATTGATCCGTCCGCCAGTTTGGCGGGCACGTACAAGGCAGTGATTTCTAGTTTGCGTTTCAAGTCACGAGATCCCTGTGAAAATCGTTCGCCTCGAACACCCAATCGAATTTTGCCTTCGCGTGCCTCGAAAATGATCGGCCGCGAGTTGGCAAAATCGATCTCGAACGCTTCTTCCTCTTCTTCGTCATCGTTCTCGGATTTGACCGGTGCTGGTCGCCCGGCATCGGCCAACAGTTTGTCCAGTTGAGCCTGATTCATCGTGCGACCTGACAACAGATATCCCAACGAGTTGTTGATGGCTGATTCATGCACTTGCAGTGCTGCCTCGTAACCGTTTTGAATCGGTGGCGGCGGCAAGGGTGCGGCAAGCTGATCGTTGCGTTGAACGAACGAGCGGAGGTAAATCGATTGCTGAGTCGAACCGAGTGCGCGCGTCGGTTCGGGAATGTCCAGTCGTTGCAGCATGGGGCGAACTTTTTGCAGCACATCGGGTGACGGCATGTTGGCCGCTTCGTCAGTCTGGCTGACGAATTGCTTTCCAACTTGCTGACGTAGTTTTTCCACGGCGATGGCGTCGGCCTGCGGTTTCGTTTCGGCCGCTTTCTTATTCGCGATTCGCCGAACGAGACGGCATTTGTGGCTAATGGAATTGATTTCGGTTCGCAAAACCGCCTGTGCGTACGCCGGTTCCATCGAAACACCCGATTCACTGATGTAAAGATTTCGCGAGGCGGTGACGTCGCCGTAACCGGTGGTGCGCAAATGAACCGGCTTGTTGTAACCACGGTTGTGGCTGACGACGTGTCCGGCCAGTGAAACATTGAGTCCAACCGAACCTTGCGAAGCCAGGAGATTAGCTGTCACCAATCCGGTCATCGTTGCAGTTCCGTTGATAGTCGTTCCCAAAATACATTCGTTGACCGGACGAACTTCATTAACCGGTCGATTGACAACTTGTTGGACAACGCTTTCGTCAATCCAGACTGCCACGTTGGGATGGCCAAAACGTTGTCGCAACGTGTCTTTTGCATACGCTACTTGATTGGTCTCAGCCAGTAATCCCAAGATCAGGTTGGCTGTGGCCATGTCATCGACCGAAGGGACCGAATCCATTTCTTCGAATTTCTCTGCCACCGTTTCCAATTGCTTGGCCAACAGTTCGCCGGTTCGTTCTTTATTTCGAAAACGCAGTGCGGGTATCAGCTCGTTGACCGCATCTCGCAAGCGGCGCAGCGCGGTCAGCTCCAAGCCGGGGGCCGTACCGATCAACCGTTGCTGCAGCGCCACTGCTTCGCGACCCATCGTTGCTACCGATTCATCCGCTTCGATCGCGTCGAGCAGTAAATCGGTTTTCAGATAGTCCATCCACGCATCGCGATTGGCGGCCCCTGTCGATCGGTTGAAGTAGTCGGCGACGTCGCCGGCCCGCTTGATCAACCGCTGCTTGCTCGCCTCCAAGTCGGAAATTCGTTCCGCGTCAAAGTTCGTCGCGGCATCGCGGAGCGAATTGACCATCTGCTGACGGTCAGTCGACGAAATCTGCGCGTGCGATGTCGACGTGAGACAGGTACAGCCCATCATGGCGACACAAAACAACGTGACCCAGGTCGGACGTTGCTGGGTGGAAACCATGGGTGACGGGGCAATTCTGAAAGCTTGGCGAGATATCATGTCGGTCGGCTAGCTTGGGCGTTCTCGGTCATCTGGGTGGTGTCATTTTACGATCGGAGCATTCTAAGCACGCAACGTCTCCAGGTAGAGGTGAGACCAGCGAAAAGTGTTTTTTTCCGGCGTATTGCTGCCAGTAGTGGACGAGTTGATGGCATTGATCGTGTCAATTGGCCCAATTTGGTCGCGAATCGGGACCCTCATTGGGCGGGCAAGTTTGGCTTCGCCGGACAGAGGATGAGCGGCTGGTTCGGTCAGGCCCGACTCAACGGCTTGGCAAATCGATTGCGTTGCACAGCTTGCTGATCGCGTCGTCACAGGCGCGCGGATCGGTGCCCCGGTGCGACATCACGCGAATCATAAATTCTTGCATACCGGTATTGAGACGACCGTATTGGTAGGTGCCATGTAGAAAATGCTCGGTCGAGAACCATTCCACGACAAAATGTTTGTAGTCGACTGGTGCGAGTCGGTGAATGACTTCCGGCCGCCGCGGTTGCTTGCTTTGCGGTGAACCCGTGCTCAAGGAGACCGCATCGGACTGCTGCGATTTGGTTTCTGTCTCAATGAAATCGGGTGGCCAAGTGCGGAACTGGACCGGTTGCATGGATACCAAAAGCATCTGTGATTCGTTCACAAAGTGCAGCGACCCGGTGGCGCCGCGACCGGAGGTTTGCAGATAAGTCCAGCCATCAGTGGGTGTAATCTGGATTCCAAAGTTGGGAAACGCTACCGGGGAATCGACGATGCGAGAAATGACCGGGCCGTTTGAATAAAACGCTTCGATCGGTACGTCGTGAGTGGGTTGATTGAAGTCGGCCATCCATGCCGCGAGCATCAATACGCCAAAAGCGATCCAGTTTCCTTTGCTGAATTGCAGCCGTTGCGGAGGAATCGTGACAGTATCGTCCACGTGACTTGATCGACTCAGTAAGAGTGGTGCGGGATAACGGAGGCAGGACAAATGAATTGAAGCGGATCAGGCTGTCAATCGACGCGAGGGACCTATCGCAACGAGGTAGTGCCGCAATCAGGCGGCGGTCGAGGTCAAAGTTTTGGCATTTCGATGACGCCTTCCCAATTTGTCGGCGGGACTCGATTGTGATTCAGGATGGTCGAAAGCAGCGTATCCTTGGGCCGGTCCCAAGCTGGTAAGCAGTGGAGTCGTTCATAGGCTTCGTCCCAATCGCCGCGGTTAAGTGCATCCAAGCCGGCTTCGTAGTCAGCAATCTCAATATCGGTCAGAACGTCGGTTTGATCAGATTGATTGGGCAGTAGTTCGGCGATCTCCAGCGGTGCATCCAGCCCTGCCGGTCGGACCACAGCCAGCCGTCGAATCCGAAAATTGGGTTCGGCAATCTGACGTAAGATTTCGGTGGTGGCGGTGTCCAAGATGACATCGGCGCCGAACAGTTTGGTGATGCCTTCTAATCGGCTGGCCAAGTTGACGACCGGCCCAAACGCGGTCACCTTGACTTGATCGACGGTTCCAATACGGCCGGCAACGGCACGACCAGATGCGATTCCGATGCCGCAGCGAAAACGATTTGCTTCATCATTGTTTGCATTCTCGCTGCGAATTCGTATCGCGGCGTGCGCCGCCCGTGCTGCCGCGTCGTCTTGCTCCAGCGGCCAGCCCCAGAAACCCATCGCGGCATCGCCATGGAAGTCGCCGATTACTCCACCGGTTCCTAAGATGTGCCGCGTCATAACACCCAGCGCATCGCTGACGTGCCCGAGTAATTCCAGCAGTTGCCCCGAATCGCGTTCGCTGCGGCGCGAAAACCCGCGCAGATCACAAAACATGACCGAGAGATTCGCTTCGCGCGGCTCCAGCACTTCGTCGGGATCTCGGCCAGCCAGGGCGGACATCACGACGGGTGCAAAGAAGTGGCGCATGTTGGCTTGGCGGCGCTCCAGTCTACGGCTTTGCCGCAAGTTTGCGATCGTTGTTCCCACCAGTTCAGCAAACTTAACGTCGTCTTCTAAGTTCTCCGGTGCCGCCTGCAGCGACTGGCCCAGATCGAGTCCTGGTTGGGTGGCCAATTGTCCCGTCACATAAAGCGCCCAACCCGAGCAGGCTTCGCTGCGTAGGGGAACACAAAACGACCAATCGACATCTTCGCTGGCGGTAAAGTCAGAGTCGTCGCGGCGATTACCTGACCAAAGGTTCAAGGTGCTTTCGCGTTTGCCAATAGCTTCACGTACCAATCGCGCGCTGACAGCCGGTCCGTCGGTTGCAGGCGCGCGGCTGTCATAGTGCAGCACCTCGACCGGTTGGTTGATGATTACTTCGCCGTGGGGATTATTGATCGCCACGACCGCCACTGCCGATGCCGCCGGTGTGGCCTGCAGCATCACGCTGGTCACTCGTACCAGTAATTCTTCGTCACTGCTGCTACTTGAGATCAGGTCGGGCAAACGGCCGAGCATTTCGATACGCGACGCGGCGTCACGAAAGTTGCGTCGTCGCAGCGCGGCGTGGTCGTACGCATGCGAGGTGACGTCTCCGGGATCCGAGAGGTCCGAGGCGCCCGGTCGATTGGCAAGGGTGAACGTGGTTTTGCCAATCGCGAAATGATCGCCGGGGACCAATGTGAATCTGCACGACTTGCTACCCCGATGAAATACTGGGTTGCGAGACGTCGGCAACATCGTGACTTCGATGCGGTCGCTACCCAGCGGGGTCAGCCGTACATGCTGGCGCGAGATCAATGTGTCCCAAGGAACATTCCAATCCCCTTGGCTGCGGCCGATCAC
>JABDKS010000523.1 GCA_013002105.1 Pirellulaceae bacterium
GGGCCTTTGTCCGGCAGATTCAAGTGCACGTCAGCGTGATCAACAATCGTGATCTTCTTGATCGTCGCTGCCAGATTGTGTTGTTTTTGCATCCGTGCCAGGTTGCGTCGTTCGGTCGGGCTTCCAAACGCACCTCCCAAACTGCCGCTACTATATTCGGCCGAACTGGAGACCCCATTGTTACGTGCCAACAGCCGGGCCCTTGCATAGTCGCGTTTATCGACCAGCAAGTTGCCGCCGGCGCCCGAGAGTTCGTACTCGATTCCAGCTTTGTCCAGTGCATCGATCACTTTGTCGACCTTGTCGCTTTCGGTCTCACTGACCAAAACCACAAAATTGGGTTGGACCGACCAGTAGCCGACGCCACCGATCGAGACAGCGCAAATCGCGGCCAGCAAGAGAATGCCGATCCGCGCGGTGGGCGAACTGTCCTGCCAAATCTTTAGCAGGGAATCGATGTGGGGTTTGAATGATTTCACGGTAACGCTCTAGGGGTCTGTGCTGACTCGTGCCGGTCGGTTCGTTGCTTGCTTGCCCGCTGGTTTCTGCATGCCAGCTGATCCCAGAAAGCTGGTTGAGCCGGTTTTGCATGTCGCGCGGTCGTGCTGGTGACGTTAACGGTCAGAACTGCATCCTCATCAGTTCGTTGTACGAATCGATCAGCTGATTTCGAACTTCCATAAACAGCTGAAAGGACATTTCGGATTTGACAACTTGCATCACGACCTGCTGAACGTCATCGGTTTTGCCGGTGACCAAATCTTGAATCGCCGCGTCACTTTGGATTTGGTCTTGGTTGGTTTGGGACAGCAGTTTTTCGAACGGGTTGTCGCCCCCTTGGATACCAGCTTCTTTCGCTGCGGGGGCCGCTGGCGCCGCGGTGGTGATCGCCGGTGCCGCACCGGTGCTAACAGGTGGGATAGGAACCATTAACGGCCTCCTTGCAGCAGCGTCAGCGTTTGTTCCATCATGTCCTTGTACAAACTGATCGCCCGCGAATTGGCCTCGTACGACCGACTGGCGGTGATCATGTCAACCATTTCCTGTGGGATCTTGACGTTGGACATCCGCACAAACCCTTTTTCGTCGGCATGCGGATGACCGGGGTTAAAGACGATTGGAAACTCGCTGTCGTCGGATTGGATTCCGACGACTTCGACACCCTGAAACTGATTTGGGTTGTGTGCGCCGGCGACTTGATCCATCGCAGCGGAAAAAATGACGCTTTGGCGGCGATAGGGCTCGCCTGCGGCCGTCATCGTCGTGCCGGCGTTGGCAATGTTGTTTGCCGTGATCTCCATCCGCATGCGTTCGGCGGACAGTCCAGATGCACTCACATCGATCGCAGAAAAATGTCCGAACATCGTTGCACCGTTTCGCTTGTGTCACATCATGGGTGGGATAAATCAACCGGAAATCGCACGTCGCATGGTTTCCAACCGGGACGCCATCAAATGCGAATAGGCTTGCGCCGCCAGTGCGTTCTTCTTTAATTGTGAAACCTCGCGTTCCAAATCGACGTTGTTGCCATCGACCCGCTCCGCCAGGCCTTCGACCTCTTGTACAGAGACCTCGTCGACTCGGCCTTGTTGTGCCGCCCTGGACTCCAGTTGATTGATCAACTCTTTGAAATCCATCTGCTGGGTCTTGTACCCAGGCGTATTGACGTTGGCGATGTTTTGGCTCAGCACGCTGTGATTCTGTTGCGAACCACTCAGTGCATTACCGAGAACGTTGATTTGTGAAAATAATCCGGTCATGCCTTTTATATCGGTAGGGTTCCAGTCGCTTCTTGAGGTGCCCGACGCGGCGTTGACCGGGCAATAAACGACAAAAGAGCGTGTTCGCGCGGAGGGTTATCCCTCATTGCGGTCATTCGGAGCCGGGATCAGAACGATTCCCCGCGGTCTTCCCAACCGGCGACCTAGATTCCGATGAACGGGGTTCGGCAGCGGTACGGCAGTTGACCCGTGAAACATCCCCTTTGACATCATCAACAGACAAGACTGCTTTCGGTACACCCATGGATATCGCAACCATTATCGGACTCATCCTCGGATTCGGTTTGATTCTCGTATCGATCGCGATGGGTGGTGGCGGATTGGCACCGTTCATCGATGTTCCCAGTGGAATGATCGTCTTCGGTGGAGCAATCGCGGCGTCGCTGATCAACTTCCCGCTCAAAAACGTGCTGGGAACGTTCGGAGTCGTCATGAAATGCTTTCTGTTCAAATTGCCCGACACCAAGGACACGATTCAGCAATTCAAGTCGTTCGCAGAAGTGGTTCGTAAGGACGGCTTGTTGGCACTCGAAGAAAAAGCTGCTGACATCAACGACGATTTTATGCGTCGGGGTGTCGAATCACTGATCGGTGGTGCCTCGGCCGATGACATCACACTGACATTGGAAACCGAGCTGTCGTACATCCAGCAACGTCACGTAGCCGGTAAGAAAATCGTCGACTCGTGCGGTGCTGCTGCACCGGCGTTTGGAATGATTGGGACCCTGATCGGGTTGGTTCAAATGCTTCGAGCTCTGGATGATCCCAGCAAGATCGGTGGTGGTATGGCGACCGCGTTGTTGACGACACTCTACGGAGCCCTCGTTGCCAATGTCGTCTGTATCCCGCTGGCCGGTAAACTGGAAGCCCGTAGCCAAGAGGAAACTGTCATCCGTGAACTGATCATCGCCGGCATCGTGTTGCTCAGCGAAGGAGCCACACCGCGTGCGGTCGAAGAAAAACTGGTGACATTCTTGTCACCGAAAGCAAGAACAGCGGCTGCCGCCGAGGCTGCGTGATGAAAAAAGAGATCAAAGCGGATCCACCCGAAGATATCCCAGCATGGTTTATGACGTACAGCGACGTGATCACGTTGTTGATGACGTTTTTTATCCTGCTGTTGACCTTTTCGACGACCGAACCGGAGCGGTTCGAAAAAGTCCAACCATCGTTCTTTGGGTCGTCCGGTGCCACCGGCGTCACCGGTCACCCGCACGAAAAACTCGATCGCGACTCGTGGAGCCAGCGTGTGCGACCGCGTGCCGCGCGGATCGCCATGCAGGGCAGCGAAATGCCACCGATCGTCAGCGACACGACCACCCAAGCGGTCGGTCGTGGCCTGGAAAGTGTCAATGAAGAACAAGCCAAAAAGGACGTGATGCGATCGTATTCGTTTGAGCAGAACCTGGCTTTACTGGTCAACGAACACAATCATTTGACGCAACGCGGCGTGCAGATCACCTCCAAACTGTCCACGCAGCTACGAACATTTCCCGTTCACTGCGCGATCGAAGTCTCCAATCGATCGATGTCGCAACGGGCAACCGCCATGGCGCACCACCTGTTTCATGTCGAAAATATCCGTCCGGCGCAAGTCAGTGTCGGGTTCGTCGATGATATCGAATCAACAGCGGTTCGCTTTGTGATCGAAAGGTACGAGCAGTAACGATGGCCAAAAAGAAACCTATCGAACCTAGTACGCCCAGCAAGGCGTACCTGGTCTCCTTTGGCGATACGATGACCGCGCTGTTGGCCTTTTTCATCGTTTTGAATTCCTTGGCCAAGGAGCAAACCGGTGCCAACATGTACTCGGGGACCGGATCGTTCGTCAATGCATTCTCCAGTTCCGGCATGCCCGGCGGCCTCCCAGGCAAACGTTCTCGTGATGCGATTCAACAGAACGCGCAAAAGCCGGTTTATGCCTTGGCCAAGAACATGGACACCAGCCAGGGTAAGATCGGTCCGGATGACACGACAAAACAGGATCGGATCAAGGACCGCGACAAAGAGCAATTCCAAAAATTCTTGGACGACATCGAGAAGTCGATGGGTTTACGCGATCACCAGCCGTTGACCGACCAGACCGTGTTGGACTCGTTTGAACGTTGGGACCGTGATACCGGCGCGATGAGTACGCATGCCGTGCAATTGATGTCCGAAGCAATCGCGAAACTACGAAATCCTGATACAAATATCGAAGTCATCATTTGGGCGAACATGCCTAGCCAAAAGAACTTGGAACAGCAGTTAAAGAAATCGATCAGCTTCCGGGCGCAGGTCGAACAAATGTTTTGGCTCAAACCGACCGACAAGGCGCGCATCCGTTACCGAGTCAAACCGTGGCTCTTCGCCGACGCCAAACGCCCCATCGTCTCGGTCGTCCTCTCCAAAACCGACACAAGCGGCATCTAGTGTTCTGTCACAATTGATTTGCCGAGTTGTTACGTCGTAGGACCGGTTCCCACCGGCCAATGGTGGTTCGGCGGCCGGTAGGAACCGGTCCTAACAGCTGACCCTTCTCCGGCTCCGCTCGCTCCGGTGCGAAGCAGATGATGGAAGTTCTGTACGTCCGGCTGAATAACTTGGGCAGGAGCGTTACCGATTCGAATGCAACGAACGAGTGATCAGAGGCGATCTCCCCCGACTTCCAGATCGTCGATCCAGACGACGGCGTCGGTGTCCGCCTGAGAGACAAAACCGAGCCAGTCGAGCGCGTGCCACTCTTTGTGTACGGTGGGAAGTCTCTCGAATCGCTGTGGTTGGGCATCGGGAAGCGTCACGACGAGATCCCACAAGCCGGCGGCCTCTCCAAGTGCCGCGGTGATCTCCAGTTCAATCCATTTATCGTCGGGCAACGTGAGCAGCTCGCGATCGGCCGCGCGTAGTTTGCCGTTCTCGATCCACAGCGTCGGCCCCACACGATAGGGTTGCGAGCGATCGCGCCACTCATGTTGAAACACCGCTCCGGATGAGAGTTTGAGCGCGAAGGCACAGCGGCTGACGCCTTCTTGGTGCGTCGGTGAAACGACGAACATCGGGTAATAGCGATGTGATAATCCAGGCGAATCGGTCATCCTCAGCGCGTACCGTCCGGAGTGCGCGGCGGCCGTTTCCACGACCTCGATGCCGGGTCGATTCGTGTCTTGACTGACCGACGTTGCAACCGGCATGGCACCTGCCTCGAAGTCTTCATGAAAAGCCAGCACCGGCGGCGTCGGCGGCAGTTTCATTTCGGGAAACGTCAACTGTTTTGCTTTCGCGACCCACTGCGGATCGCCATACACTCCGGCTTTGGAATAGTCGAAGGGCACGAAGCCGATCTTAGCGGCGGGTGAATTTTCCTTCAGTCGAAAGTCATCGTGCGGCGCGTCGACGAACAGCGGATCGGCCACGATCGAACCGGTATCTTTGCCGGTCGCCTGCCATTGCTCGAAACTCTTTCCATTGATTTTGATCGGATGCCCATCGCTGCGCCAGTAGAGGTTGTCATGCAGCTTCACATTGTCGTCGGACCAGGAACCGTGGAACAGCTCGCCCGAATCCCACGCGACCACGTTTCTCTCCAGGGTGAACGACAGGTGGTCCTCGACGCGACTGCGTTTCAATTGGTACTGGCGGGAGTAAGCGAAGATGTTGTTCCGGATGATGTTTTCGCGGCCGTAATGCTGGTGATAGCCGCCCGACTTGGTGCGGTAGACCAGATTTTTTTCCATCACAATTCCGGTACTACCTTCGTCGTTGTAAAGTCCCCAGCCGCCGTAGCCCCATGACAGTATGTCGTGAATTACATTGTTGCTGACGCTGGTGCCGGGCGAAGGACCCAGCGTGTAGACGCCGCCCATGTCGCTGAGCCATCCCCAGCCGAGATGATGAATATGGTTGAACTCAATCCGGTTTCTGACGGCAAGGCTTTCCGCGTAGCCCCAGCGCCAGCCAACCGAGACGCCCGTGTAATACATGTCGGCGATCTCGTTATGCGTCACGACATTGTCGCCGGAGTGCCCGATCCAGAGACCGACCGCACAAGGAAACACGCGACCGCCGTGTCGGATGAAGTTGTTATCGATCGTGATGTGGCTCGTTCGCTCGTTGTCCTTCGCAGCAATCCCCTTCTCACCGATACGAATGCCTCCCGCACCAAGGTCGTGCAGATCACAATGCCTGACCAGAGCATCGCGGCAGCCTTTGCGAAACCACAGACCGTAAGTGGCAACATGCCCGATCTCACAATCATCGAAAGTAACATGTCTCGCACCATCGATCTGAACGGCAGCTTCAATCGAAGCAGCAGCTTGCTCCGGCTCGAAGCCCTGAGGCGGTGTCTGCCAACCGGTATGCTGAAATGAGAGGCCGCGAAAGGTCAGATGCTCGACGAATTTTCCATTTGCCGGATCGCCGGCGATTTCGATCAGCTTGTTGGCGACGGGCGCGACGACCGACTTGTCTGGCAGCTCGCCCGGTTGCGGCAAGTAGTGCAGCGTGCCGCCGTCATCAAGAAACCACTCTCCTGGCTGGTCGAGTGCGGTGCGATAATTCTCCAGGACGTAAGCGGTGTCACGCGTCAGCGGGTTCCACGACTTCATCTGACGACCCGACGTGAACAGCTTGCCAGCCTCGAGGTCGAACCCATCGAGGAATTTCCGTGTATTGTCCCACTTGTGGAACAGCAGAATCTGAGCGGCGTTGCGCTCGGCTGTGGAGAGGTCACGCAGCGTCGCAAGGTCGTTGGGATTGGCGTAGAGCGTCTGGCGTGCGATCGGTCTGGGATTCGGTCCCGCCGTTTTTTCCATCGCTTCCCGCCCGTTGCGGAGGTAATAGAAAAAGTGATCCGGCTCGCGGGCGCGCACGGCTCGGCGACCGTTCACCCAAAGTTGCTCGAACTGCCACGCCGGATCGACACTCGTAGTCCAGGTTCCATCTGGCTGCACTGTAAATCCATCGATCACTCTGCCACCGGAGATCACTGGATGCGCCCCGGGTGCTGCTTCGTAGACCACCGGCGCTTGAGCCGTCGCAGAATCCTGAGGCGTAAAAACGATCGCAGCGCTGATCGGATAGACGCCGTCAGCAACGATCACGCGCACGGCTTCATCGTCGTTAAGTTGACGAATCTCGTCGCGTGCCTCGGCGAGCGAGCGCAGCGGACCGTCGGGCGAGACTTTCAGAACACGCTGGGCGCAGACCGTACTTCCCAGCCA
>JABDKS010000530.1 GCA_013002105.1 Pirellulaceae bacterium
AGCACATATCGGGTATCAGTCCAAACAGTCTTCGCGATTGCGGTCAATTTTGTTGCGACTGACATTGGTTTGGAGCATCGACTGACCATCGTCGCCCGCGTCCCTGCTGAACCAAGTAAACAACCATCCGTGGCAAAACTTGCAACCGCTTTGGTCGATGACCATGATGGTTCATGCGAAAGCCAGTCGTATGCGAATGCTGGCTTTCGTTTTGTTCACGACTTAGGGGCTACAAAACTCAGGGGCTACAAAGTGCAATACTCGTCGGTGGTATCGTTGAAACAGAAGCTCTTTGCGGAGCAAAACATCGCGGCAAGCGCGGTGGCTCGGGCCAGGACCAAGGGACTGATGGCAGGCGTATCGGCGAGGTCGGTCGTTGCTGTCCCGAAAGCGTCCATTGCGCTGGGTGTGACCGGAAAGAAAGGACAGTACAAATTGGCTGTTCGCATACAGGAACGCTCGCGCGGCATCGGTGTTGTTTTGGACGATATTCGCAACCGGAGCAAAGGCGAAATGTCGGTCAAAATTGTCGGTAACGTCGTCAAACAGGTGCCTTGGCACCAACGGCGAAACCGACCCCTGCGAATCGGAGGCTCCGTCGGGCATTATCGGATCACAGCCGGCACACTCGGTTGCTTCGTTACCAAAGGGAATGACGAAGACTTTATTCTTTCCAACAATCATGTGTTGGCCAATGAAAACAACGCTCGAGTCGGCGCGAACATTTTGCAACCAGGTGACGCCGATGGCGGTCGCAATTCACGTGACAAAGTCGGGGACTTAGCCAAATTCATCCGACTCCGCCGTCGTGGCAACTTGGTCGATTGTGCGATGGCGTCGATCGACGAAGACATCGAGTATTTTTTCAACGAGCTGGAATCGCTGGGTCCGATTCGAGGCGTACGGACCGATCCCCTGGAAGACGGCGAGCCGGTTTTCAAGGTTGGGCGCACGACGGGTGTAACCCAAGGCCGCGTGTCGGCCATCGAAATCGATCGACTTCGAGTCGGTTTTGACATGGGCGATATCGAATTTGACAGTCAATTCGAAATTGAACCGGTCGGAAACGCTCCCTTTAGCCTGGGCGGCGACAGCGGATCGCTGATCGTCGACCGACAACGAAAAGCAGTCGGTCTGCTGTTCGCCGGCAACGACATCGACGCGACGTACGCCAATGAAATTGACAACGTCCTCTCGGCACTTGGAGTTCAACTTGTCTTTTAACGCACCGCCGCGATAATGATCAGAACGCATCATCCGTTCTCTCAATCGGTCGTTTGTTCAATGGCGTCTCGCGAAAACCTAGCCAAAGCACGTCTTGCGAAAGAAAAAGCGATGGAACTCTACGGCGATTGGAAAGCCGTCAACGGAATCGGAATTTCCAATTCCAACGGCAGCTACGCGATCAAAATCAACCTGGAATCCGAGCGAACCGGCGGCAAAAAGATCAAAGAATCAATCGACGGTATTCCCGTTGTCGTCAAACGCGTCGGCGCAGTCGTTAAGCAGTAGCACCCGGGCACACAACCGGCATTTCGCAACACGGACTTCGGTCCGTTACCAATGCCTATTCATCCACCGCGTCACATCCGATCGTTGATCATCAAGTGCACACGAACCTAACCCGCGAGCGACAATACTTTTCGCACCGCTCCACTCAGGGCGTTATCCACCAATCATAAACACGTTGGCGGAAAGTCGTATGCCGTTTGGAATTCGGTGTCGCAGATACATTGCTGCCGAAATACGATTGGCACTCGGTCAATGGCCAAGGACACAGCTGTCCAGTGGCCCTGTTAAAACCAAACGACTCTGGGTTGTTCGATATGCATGGCAACGCTTACGAATGGTGTTTCGATCTGTTTGACGACTACGCAGTCGGACCCGACAAGACGGCCATCGATGCACCCTCGAAAGATGCCGTATCGGATACGCAAAGCCGCGTACTCCGCAGTACCGCGTTCGACGCGCGGTCATCGGGACTCCGATCGGCCAGTCGTGCTCCTTATCGACCCTCCAGTCGGAGCAGCACCACCGGTTTCCGTCCCGTCCGAACTTACGACCTGACTCACTAACCGTGCAGATAGTCGATGCTAATCGCTTGATGTAATGTTCAAACGGTCGGATTGGACAGTTCCTCGCTTCGTTGATCACGACTATCGGTCAACGCAAGCCAGCCC
>JABDKS010000562.1 GCA_013002105.1 Pirellulaceae bacterium
CGATGCGATCTACGGACGAGCGTCGCGATATGTTTGCCGGGATCGTCTGCAAGCGATGCTGGATTACGAGCACGAATTGAACCTGGAGCGGTTAAAGGAAGTGCGCGGTGATACCACCGCGTTCTTCGCATTCGCCGACACCGTTTCTGCTCGAAATTACCACGGTACCAATGAATGCCACGGATGGATGGGGATCAAGTTCCAGGCTCATCCAAGAGATGATGACAGTCAAATCATCATCCATGTTCGGATGCTCGATGGCGAAGCCGCTTTGCAGCAAGAGGCGCTCGGGATTGTTGGTGTCAATCTGATTTATGGTGCGTTTGCACTCAATCACGAACCCGAACTGTTGGTCGATTCACTGCTGGATGGGCTATCCACATCGCGTATCGAAATCGACATGATCGAATTCTCCGGGATCGCATTTCGGCACGTTGACAACCGGTTGATGAGTTTGAAACTGGTCGAACTCGGACTTAGCGGCGCGGCAATGTTCGCGGCCAACGGTGAAGTGTTACAGCCATCGGAGTTCTTTTACCGCAAGCCGATTCTGGTGGAACGAGGAAGTTTCCGACCGGTATGCAACGTGAACTTGGACATGCTGCATTGTGCGCACGAAAAATTTTCGCGGCTCGCCAGTGTGGAGGGCAAGGACATTGTCCAAGTCATGGAAATCACCATGAACAATCTAAAAGCCGAGGGAGAAATCGACTTACGTGATTTTTTGGCAAGGGCCGATGTGATGGCGGCATGCGGTATGCCGGTGTTGATCTCCGACTACTTTGAATACTACCGACTGGCCGCCTATCTGTCGCATCACACCAAGGAAAGCATTGCGATCACCATGGGCGCAGGAAGTGTCATCGATCTTTTTGACGAAAAGTATTACAAGGGTTTGGCCGGAGGCGTTCTTGAATCGTTCGGTCGATTGTTCAAGAACGACTTAAAGATCTATGTTTACCCGCTGTTGGATCCAAACACGGGCGAATTAACGACCGCGGACAACCTTGCGGTCACGCCTGAGTTGAGCCAGTTGTACGGGTACTTGAAAAAACGCGGCGGTATCAATGCGCTGGATAATTTTAACGAGGATTGCCTCAAAATTTTCTCCCGCGAAGTGCTCAGCAAAATCAAGCAAGGTGACATCAGTTGGGAAACCATGGTTCCAACCACCGTGGCCGATGTGATCAAACGCAAGAGTTACTTTGAGTACCAACCTGCCTAGGCAGATAACGCCGGCGGTCGGATCTATTCGCGAAGCGTTGCAAGATGGATTACCGAGTCGGCACCACATTGATGCGTTCGGTGAATAGAACCTGGTTCGGCGCTCGGGTCTCCAGCAATCGTCGGTTTCCCGGTAAGACGCGGATTCGCCTGCCGGTCGAACGTCGTTTGCTACGCCAGATTACTTCACCAGTGCTGCGGGCGATCGCGACGCTGCCATCGCCGACCAGCCAACCAGCATTATGATCGAGATAGTGGACATTTTCACGAGCGAGTCCCTGTACTGTGGGCACTTTGATTTCATGCAGGTGAGTCAGTTTGCCGGTGCGTAGATCCCAATTCAACAGCCACGACTTTCCTCCGCTGGATATCCCCGTCGCGAACTCTTGCCCATCGGGAGAGAACACGCCGTCCCAAGCCCCGCGATTTTTTCCGCTACGGACGGCTTCGGCTATTTCGTCTGGCAGACTGACACAACCGATTTGTTTGCCGGTCGTCGCGTCGCAAACGACTAGCTGACCCGAATCGTTGACGGTGGCCAAAATCAATCGATCCGGGCTCACCGCAGTAGGGCAAATCGATTTGGACCCGATCTGGACCGTTGACGCCACGCCCGTCAAAAGATCAAAGAGCCGAATACCGTTTTGAATATCGCGAGTCATGAAAGTGTGATCATCGACAAATTCAAAAATCCCGGGGTGCAATCCTTCGGATGCCAAAGTAATCGGTTGATCCTTCCCGCGTGTATCAGTCACCCTCACATAGCTTTGCGGGTAAGTCGACTTGAACATCTGCGCTACACGCTGTCCGTTTGGACTGATCGCGATGGTTTGTCGATCGCGTAATCCCAAATCAAAGTGTTTGACAACAGTGAAATCTCGTAACGATACGATCCGAAATCCGTTATTGGATTTCCAGTTCAGCACAAAGTCGTCGTGCTGGTAGGGCAGGACGACCATCTCGGTTGGATCGATTGGAAAAGCGAATTCAACATCCAAATGCGGTTGTTTGACGGAATACGATGGGATGGGCACGTCCCAAAAATCCGGTTTCGGTGCGACGGGCGGTGTTGTGTCCGCCGCCGCGTTTGCCGAGTCGCAGGACCAGATGACGGAAGGGTCCTGATCCTCCAGATCGATGTTTGCGTCCTCAGCGATCAATGAAAGGTATTTTTTCAGCGCGATCGGCAATACCGATAAGTGGTCGCCGAGAATTTCGACCACGTCGATCTTCGCATCGTCTGCCTGTTGCCGGCGTTGGATGCGGTTGGCGGTCGTGATCATCGGATCGTGAGAGCCGACGTAAGCGATGTGGCGATGGTGGACGTGTGATAGATTGCCATCGAGAACTCGTACCCGCGTGATCTGATAATCTTGCGGATCGAACGGACATTGCTCCCCCCACTTTGCGAAGTCTTCGCGGGCATAGATTCCGCTGCAACTACCGCCCATTCGGATCGGCACGTCCGTTGGCGATAGAGACAGTAACGACGTCAGTCCACCGCCGACGCTGTGGCCGAACGTATAAATGCGTTCCGCGTCGACATCAGCGCGATTTGCCACGTAGCGAATCGCGTTGATGGCATCGTCCAACTCCCCGCCAAACAATTCAAAGTTTCCGGGGTTACCGTTTTCACCGCGCAAACTGGGTGTCAAAACGGCAAAGCCTGCATCGAGAAACGGCTGCATCAACTCCCAATCGCTGACACCAAGTGCATGGGCACTGTGATAATAGACGATTACGGGGTGCTGCTTTCGGCTCCCCGAGGGCGTTGCGAACCAAGCCTTCAAGCTCAAGTCGCCCGAGGTGTATTCGATCTCCGCGGCACCGTCGGGGACGACTTGATCCGCGAACGCTTGAGGCGCGGGGCCAACGTGTCGCAACGATGACGGTGCTCGCTCGCGAAGTTCCAAGAACGTTATGCGAGGTGGAGTGGTTCCTGTTGATTGTGTCGTCGGGGCTCGTCCGCATCCTACCAGTAGGCAAGAAACGATGATCAAGGTGGATCGTTTGATGGATTTTCGAATGTCGTCTTTCATTTTCGAATGTCGGCGAGCTTTCGTCGATCGGCGGATGCGGAATTTGTTCGTCGGTAGGTTACTCAATGGATGATCGTATCGTCGTCTGGGTTGTCGTCAGTTTTGCCTCCGCACAACGGAACCGTCGTGTCGAATAACTGGTGTCGCCCTCATTCATTGTTTACAACGGCATAACAATCGATTCGGTGCCGAATGCAACGT
>JABDKS010000586.1 GCA_013002105.1 Pirellulaceae bacterium
GGTAGGGATTCCGCCAACGCTTGGCGATCAATCCATTGGCCACGAATGACCAAACTCATGAAAGCGGAATTAGCAACCGTCCAAGACACATGTCAACGCTGATTGGGCACGGATCCGATTTGTTGCCAAGAAATTTCCAAAGCGTTGGGTTTCCCAGGCGATGAAACGAAAAAACCGCGTGAAACAGGCCCATCTGGCTCGTTTCACGCGGTCTTGATGGATCCGCGTAGTCGGTGACTGAGGTCTCTACAGCGGGAACTCTTCCTCGGACGCGGCGTCGGCGTACAGCGGCATGTGCCGATAGTAGACTTCCAAAATCATCGTGGCGAACGATGTCTGGCAAAGTCGGCCCGCTTCGTTGAAGTGCCCCTTGTCGGTGAAATGCCAACTGCCTTTGGCTCCAGCGTCCTGAGCCTGTTTGGCAACCAAAAAATCACGAAGTTTGACGTTGAATTCATCCCATTTGGGACCGCCGAACTGCCGCAATACCTGAGCGGCGTAATAGTCGTAGTAGAGGTTGGTCCCGTTGGCCGACGGACCCTTTTTGGAAATCAGGTCGACCCCTTTGATGATCCCCGGGTGATCTTTTTTCCAGCCGGTGTACATCCGACACAACAGCCCGACCGCGGTCGTGCCGTCGCGAAAGTTGGTTGACGGAGTCGCATAGCCGTAGACAGCACCGCCGTGCGATTGGACTTTGTCCAGGAACAACATCGATCCCTGCACCGATGCCGGTGGCACCGCCAAATGACCCATGTACGCACTCTTGAGCGCCATCACTTGCCAACCGACGACCGACGTATCACCGCCGTCCTTTTGTCGGGGCGAGTATCGCCAGCCTCCGTCGCGGCATTGCGCGGTGACGATGAAATTAACCGCCGCTTGCGCCGGTCCCGCGATCGCCGGATCTCCCGTCATCGCGTAGGCCTCGCATAAAACAATCGCCGCTAAACCGTGATCGTACATGTTGCCACCCGGGCCACGGTAATCGATCACAGGCAAGCCGCCGACTTTACCGGGCTTGCCGTTTTGAATCAGGAATTGCAGCCCACGAAAAACGACTTTCTCAAATTCGCCTTCCATGTGCGTCTGACCCGCGCCCATGTACGGCAACAAAGCCAGGCAAGTGGCCGCGTTGATTTGTTTGGCTCGGTTCTCGGCTTTACAAGGATTTCCACAGGAGTTCCGACAAACCAAATTGTGCTGCAGCGTCCACGCACCGTTTGGCAACTGATGTCTGGCAAACCATTTCAATGCCTCTTGCACCGCCGCTTCGCTACTCTCGGTTCCACCGTATTCGCGCAGAAGTTTCTTTTTCATATCGGCACTGCGACTGCCCATCGGTTTGGACGTCGCGGCCGACAAGGATTGCAGTTGGGCGGCGGCCGGAGCCATCTCGGATGCGAAATCGGTCATTTCGATCGGCACGACCGCAAGGTCCATCGGCACCTCCACCGCGGTTGGCTCGACCATCTCGACCGGCTCGGTGATCTCAACCGGCTCGGTGATCTCCTCGGTCTCCTCCTGCATCTCGGTCGGCTCCGAATCATCGATCGCAAATTCTTCGATTTCGGGACCGTCATCACTGGTCGCGCTGGCCGTCAAGACGTTCACGATCTTGACCGGGTCGGCGATCGTCAGCAAAGCCAGTAGTAACAAAATCAACACATGTATCAGCGTGCTGACCAACCATGCCGGCGCTGCTTGAAAAAACAGAAAGCGACGCCTCGCCTCGGACTCGTCTTCCTCCTCGTACTCGTACTCCTCGCCCTCAACGGCTTCTCCGTCCAGTACTTCATCGGCTTCGGGGCCCTCGATCGGTTCCGGATCTGACATCAAATGGCCTTTGGGGTATGACCTGCCAGCATGGTGCGGCAGAGAAGGAAACGACGAAAGTTCTGCGACGTGAGGAATCTGCAACATCCCCGAATTCGCAATCGAATGCAAATTTCGCCAAAAGGGGGGCGAATCTTCATCCACCAGTCCGTGACGATTATACGTAGCGGCGGCTGGGTGCGGGGAGGGTCAAATCGGTGATTTGGACCGACAAAACCTACGTCGACGCCTATCGG
>JABDKS010000440.1 GCA_013002105.1 Pirellulaceae bacterium
TCACTGTTCCTTCTCACTCAGCTCGGCCCTCCCGTCCTCACTCAATTCAGCCCCGATCCTCACTCAACACAGCCCCCGGATCGTCGTGCTCATCCCCATCGGGATCAATCACGGTTGCGTCCCACACGCGACGCGTCGATTTGAGCGCGAACTGGTCCTGAATAAGTACCAGTTTGCGGATTGAGACTTCATCGCGTTTGTTGCACACCGGCCAAGAGACTGGTACCGAAACCTAATTCACCGCAACAGAATCAGGTGCAGATGCCAGCGCAGGCCGTGATCCGAACTCGAACTTCAGCAATCCCATCACCGGGCCCGTTGTCAGGATGCCTAACGCGCCATCCCAGAGAGTTGGCAGACTGCCAAGCGTGTAGTGATCCAATATGCCGATCTGTAACGTGATCAGAATCAGCATTAAACATGCAATCACATACGCTTTGACCTGAGCAATCCGCGAAGCGTTCGGATCCGTTTGAGACGGATGACACGCTATATACAAAAACGGCAGCCCAAAGACGCTGTAGGGATTGTGGATCGTTTCATTACCGAAAGCCACCATCAACAGCAACGCGAGCGCACCCAAGCACATCAGTCCGCCTAGATAATATGCCAGGTACGTCAAAACATACTTTGTGGTATCGGGCATCAGACTTGATCACAACGTACGGGGGAAAAGCTTCGCAAAACACGTTGAACCCTACGTTCAAAAGACGCGGCTCGAACAAACTCCCATCACACCGTGTCGACGCCGGCCCGATCACGGCGCAGGGTCGTATGACTTGTTCCGATTGAACCGATCAACACGTCACCGTCACGCTGCTGGCTACCACACATTTGGCGATCGAACAAAAAAACGCCGGGTAGATGACCAATTTGGATGCCGATTGGGATTCCCGCAACGTAACCTTCTTTCACAGCGGCCAACCGAGCCTCGCCGGCAAAGGGCATGACCGATTCCGATTGTCGAAAATCCAAGCAGATGCCTGATCAGACGCGTTTTAATTCCCCCTTCATCGGGACTGCTCTTTCCGACAATCCGCCGGTATCGATAACCTTCCGGACAGGTGCTCCAATCGCCGACTGTTGGATTCGTTCCTATCACATTGGATCATTCCGTTGAATCGTACAAATGTGGCCACCGACGCCAACTTCTATCACCAACAGTTTGTCGACGCCATCGATCAGTGCCGAAAGGTCTGCGTCGATATAGTCGTCGAATGCTACCTTGCCGATCCCACGCGAATCGACACGCCGCACGACGAGTTCTTTGCCGATATCCAGCACCGTTTTGATTGCATGGTCATCAAAGCATTTGTCGAAGTCGCCGAAAGCGATCTGGTGCTCTCGCAAGCCGAAGCCGGATTGGTGCAATCGCTCTGCCAACATCTATTGGGCGACCGTGTGCGGAAAGGACGCGTCAACGATACCTTCGCACAACTCTCTGCGCTCGCCCGGGATACATCCTGGGGTACCGTGTTGGAACCGATGACCTGGTTTGACCAGTGCAACGACTACTACGAAGAAGTGAAATCGGGCATTCTGCGGATCGCAAATATCGCCGTGAAAGCCGATGGCGCGGCCAGCCAAGAAACCATCGCGCAATTGAAAATGATCCGTTTTCAATTGGACCAACACCTGCCGATGATCGATCGATATCTTACCGACCAGGCTGACGACGCATCGACATCGACCGCATCGCCCGATGCAAACGGCGATCAGAACGGCGATCAGAACGGCGATCAGAACGGCGGAATCAATGGTGATTCGAGCCAACCACTATCCGACACACTCATCGGTCTCCTATCGCAGCAGGCTGATGATTCTCAGCAAGTTACTGTCAATGAGAACCAGACGCCTGACGCGCCCGACAGCAGCGAATTAACAGACCAAGAACGTGAAGAACAACTTCGACAAGGCCTGGAAGAACTCGATCGCCTGATCGGCATCACCGACATTCGTCAAGAAGTTCGCACACTGATCAACGTTTGCAAGTTGCAAAAGTATCGCGAAGATCACGGCATGCCGGGCAGCCCCGTCAGTCTGCACATGGTATTCAATGGGAATCCCGGGACCGGCAAAACCACCGTCGCTCGAATCGTCGGCAAACTGTTTGGTGCGATCGGTGTCATCCAGCGCGGTCATCTGATCGAAACCGATCGCTCCGGCTTGGTGGCCGAGTACCAAGGTCAAACGGCGCAAAAAACCAACGAGAAAATCG
>JABDKS010000659.1 GCA_013002105.1 Pirellulaceae bacterium
CACGCGATATTGTTCCGCGTGATTGGCTTCCCAGTCTTGTTCGGCACATTCCCAGCCCACATCGTGGCCGGCTTGTTCGCTCAAGAAATACTTGTGACGTTCAATTTCGGCGGTTTCTTCGGGGGAACGTTCTACAGTTCGATCCATTTGTTTCTCCTTGAAGGTCCTGGTTTGATCGATCAGCGTTTGATCGATCAGCCGATAATTATAGCCACCATTATTTAGTTTCGGCCAACCCGCTTGGACGCTGGCAGGGCGGAGGGACGAAATTGTGACTCTAGGTACTTTCAAAGGTGGAGTTCTTTCGCGTTCATGCCTCGCAAAAATCGAAGCGATGATGGTCGATCGTTGGTCGTGCGCGACGCAATAGTGGAGATGCGCGGGTGGGGTAAACGTGGCCGGTTGTCATCCGATTGCGTTGCTGCAGCACTGTCGAATTCAAGTTGACGACAAGTCCCTTGAACCGCACCGAGCATCGCAAGCGTTACCACATCGAATCGGACCTCGAGGGGGCAAAAAGCGATTGGGTTTTTGTTGGATCCTTCCTGAGTCGGACGCGGTTGTTGAAGGGCATTTCCAGCTCGGATCGTAGGCCAGGACCTGTCCTGGCAGAGTCGCGCCAGGCCAGGTCCTGGCCTACAACGACGCCACATCAACGATAGAAATGCTTTAGCCGAGGGCGTCCAAGCCGCGTTTTTCGATGTCCAATACCTTGTCCAGACGCCGCTGGTGTCGTTCCTGAGGTTCGTAGCGAGCATTCAAAAACGCCCTGATGATCTCGAATGCGAGTTCGGACCCGACGATTCGGCCACCGATGCAGAGCACATTCATATCGTCGTGTTCGACGCCTTGATGGGCCGAATAGGTGTCGTGGCAAATCGAGGCGCGAATGCCGGGGATCTTATTGGCCGCGACGCTGACGCCCACGCCACTGCCGCAAATCATTAGGCCTTTATCGGCTTTGCCGTCGATCAGTTGCTTTGCCACCGCGAGGGCAAAGTCGGGGTAGTCACACCGCTCGGGTGAGTTCGTCCCACAGTCGATCAATTGGGTGACTTGATCGCCAAAGTGCTCGGCGACAGCCTCTTTGAGCTGAAATCCGGCGTGGTCTCCGCCAAGGGCGAGTCGAATGGGGAGCTGATCGGTCATGGGCGATGCGTGATGAAAGCAGGGAAAACAGCGGAATACCGATCATAAATTGATACCCACGTAGTAGCAGCAGTGCCACGGGGGAGGCGGAACCGGCGCGTGGTCGCAAAGATGACAGGCTCATTTTTGCCGCCGCATTTCGTGGGCCAAGGCAAATCGCGAAGGCGATTTGGCCCGCTTTGGGCGGTCGATCGAGCCCGAATTTCTGCGTGAAACTCGGGGGTTAGCTGTTGTGACGATTTTTCGGCTTTGTTAGCCTACCGGACCACTAAATGGTACCCCCATTGCGCGCTGGCCACGGTGGCCAGCAGTAGACCATCGTTCCTCTGACCCCCGAACCTTCTTCTGACCGCCGGTCTCTGGTCAATGAAGAAAGGACATTGGTATTTCTCTCTATGGTTAATCGTAACCTCATCCGCTCCCTCGAAGAC
Organism: Pirellulaceae bacterium; assembly: GCA_013002105.1. Next base: position 1,581 of record JABDKS010000659.1, read on the forward strand.
GACGACATCCTCAACGAACTGGCCACTCTGGCACCTGAGGAAGAAGCGGAAGACTGGCTACTGCAGGCAATTGCTGCAGAACAACAAGACTACGCTCAAGGACGAATTGTCGACGGACGCATCGTCGAGCTCAATGATGAGTGGGCACTGATCGACGTTGGATTCAAAAGTGAAGGCACGGTTGGCCTGAACGAATGGGGCCCCGAAGAAGACGTTCCGAAGGTTGGCGACACGGTCAAAGTTCTCATCGAAGAGATGGAGGATGAACTGGGCGCCGCCGACGACCCCTACGGGATGATCTCGCTGAGCAAGAGCAAAGCCGAGAAGATCATCGAATGGGAAAAGATCATCGAGACCATTGGCGAAGGCCAAGTGGTTACCGGTACGGTGATTCGAAAAATCAAAGGTGGTTTGCTGGTCGACATCGGCGTGAATGTTTTCTTGCCGGGTAGCCAAGTCGACATTCGTCGTCCCGGCGACATCGGCGACTTTATCGGTCGTGTGATCCAAGCCGAAGTGCTGAAGATCGACGATACGCGCCGAAACATTGTGATCAGTCGCCGTTCGTTGATCGAGAACCAGCGTGAAGAAGATCGCGCGTACTTGATGAAGGAACTGGAAGTCAATCAGATTCGCAAGGGGATCGTCAAGAACATCGCCGACTTTGGTGCCTTTGTGGACCTGGGCGGTATCGACGGTTTGCTGCACATCACCGACATGGCTTGGGAGCGAATCGGTCACCCGACCGAGATGGTTTCGATCGATCAAGAAATCGAAGTCAAGGTGCTGCACATCGATCGCGAAAAGCAAAAAATCGCGTTGGGTATGAAGCAGAAGGATCGCAACCCATGGGAAAACATCGAGACGAAGTACCCGGTCAACACGACGCACAATGGGGAAGTCGTCAATGTGATGAGCTATGGTGCGTTCGTTAAGCTCGAGCCAGGTATCGAAGGTTTGGTACACATCAGTGAGATGAGTTGGACCAAGCGGGTCAATCACCCGAGCGAATTGGTCAACATCGGTGATGAGATCGAGGTCAAGATTTTGGGTGTCGACCCCGAAGGCCAACAGCTTTCGTTGGGAATGAAACAAACCCAGAAGAATCCTTGGGACGAGGTCATCGACCGCTACCCCGAAGGCAGCGATGTCAACGGCAAGGTTCGCAACCTGACCAACTACGGTGCCTTTATCGAACTCGAAGAAGGAATCGACGGCTTGTTGCACGTCAGCGATATGTCTTGGACCCGAAAAATCGGTCATCCAAGCGAGCTGCTCGAGAAAGGCCAAGAATTGAATTGCCGCGTGTTGAGCGTTGACGAAGAGCGACGCCGAATCGCACTGGGTCTGAAGCAACTTGATAATGATCCATGGGATGGCGACATTCCGGATAAGTATCAGCCCGGGCAATTGGTCAAAGGCAACGTCACCAAGATCACCAACTTTGGTGTCTTCATTGGCCTGGAGGACGGCTTGGAAGGTTTGCTGCACATCAGCGAACTGTCCGACGACAAGATCGAAGATCCCGAAACGGTGGTCAAAGTCGGAGACGAAATCGAAGTCAAAGTCCTGCGTGTTGATACGGACGAACGCAAGATCGGTCTTTCGCTCAAACGCGTCGAATGGGGCGAAGAGCAAGAGAAGGCAGCGGCTGCGGCCGAAGCAGCCGAGAGCGGCGTCCCGGCACAAGAAGGCGACCTCAAGGGTGGTCTGGGCAGCGGCGAAGGTCCGTTGTTCTCAACTGGCGAGTAATCGGCAGTTGGAATCGAAGGGGACGATTGGGAGACTGATCGTCTGGATGGATTAATAAGAAAAGGCGTCGCCGGTGATGGCGACGCCTTTTTTGTTGGCTCGGTGTTTCTTGGCAGCGGACTGAAGTCCGTTCTACGTGTGGCGACCGGCTTATTTGGCGGCGGCGTAGCGGGCTGCGACGGCGTCCCAGTCGACCACGTCCCAGAAGGCCTGAATGTAGTCAGGGCGACGGTTTTGGTAGTTCAGGTAGTAGGCGTGCTCCCAAACATCCAAGCCCAGTACCGGTGTGCCACCGATGCCGGCGATTTCGGCTCCCATGAGCGGGTTGTCTTGATTGGCAGTGCTGCCGATTTTCAGGTCACCACCGTCGACGTACATCCAGGCCCAGCCGCTGCCGAATCGCGTTGCCGCCGCATTGGCGAATTGTTCCTGCATCGCGTCCACGCTGCCAAACGCTTTGTTGATCGCTGATTCCAAATCGCCCGACGGATTGCCGCCCTTGCCCGGACCCATGATTGTCCAAAAAAGCGAGTGATTTGCGTGTCCCCCACCATTGTTTCGGACAGCACCCTGTTTGTCAGCAGGAACGGCGGACAGATCAGAGATCAACTCTTCGATCGTTTTGCTGTCCAGACCGGTTCCTTCCAAAGCGGCGTTGACCTTGGTCACGTATCCGTTGTGGTGCTTGCTGTGGTGGATTTCCATTGTTCGAGCGTCGATATGTGGCTCGAGGGCGTCGTAGGCGTACGACAATTCAGGCAGTGAATAAGCCATGGCAGAGAAAGGCTCCGTATACGTGTGTCAAAAGGAAGTTTGTCGACACAGCACGATAGCGAGCCCGCACAGTCTCGCAAGTGGTACCCAAAAGAAGATACCAGTCGCGAATCGCGATTAAATCACCCAAGTCGCCAAACAGAACCCCCGGATGGACGCCAGTTCACCCCGGGACGAGAGGTCCGTTGGACGGAACTGGCGACCACCCCAGGTCGCTGTTGCCTCGGCCAACCGTTGCGCAGCGATCGCTCGCGCGCTGTCGTGCCCTACCCCGGCACGTGTGGATATCCCGGCACGTGTGATACCCCGGCAAATGCGAGACATCGCGGCAAACTCCGAGCTGGTCACGCCCAGCCTTGACGATGTTTCGAGGCGGTGATGTCGATCGGTTGCGGTAAAACGCTACGCGTTTGACGACGGTAGAATGCTGCCCATCAGATAGCTGCGCAAACTGGCAACGACTTGATCGACGCAGCCCTGCAGTTGGCCATTTCGTCGGTCGCGATTTCGCAGCGGCGAAAGATTGACATGCACTTTGGTATGATTGTTGGCCGAACGTCGCAGAGAACGCAGTTCGTCTGGACGAGCTTCGCTGAGTGTCAACTGCACATTCAATCCGATGTACTGATCGACCCTGCGTCGTCCGCCGGAGACACAGATGGCATTGATCTTTAAGCTTACCTGACTCTCGTTGACTTCGATGATTTCTGCATTGTGATCGGCGATAAAGCCCTTGAGTTTCTCGATCGCCAAGTCGGCAGGCACGGGGGTCAAAATATCGACTTCGCTGACTGCTTTGGCGCCGCTGGAGTCAAACCAATTGAACCAGCCGCCTTTTTCTTCAGGCGGCGTCGTTTGCGGTTCGATTCCTGAGCCAAGCTGAACGACGCGGTTTCGACCGTTGTCTTTCGCTTTTAACAACGCACGATCAGCTCGCGAGAGCACCGTTTTGGCACTATCACCGGCTTGATACTGCGTGACGCCGAAGCTGGCGGTGACTGATGAGTCGCACAAACTTGGCAAGGGTGTGCATTCGAGCGTCTGTCGAATCGCCTCGGCACGTTTGGCGGCGGTGGCGTTGTCGCAGTTATTCGCTAGCAGCAGGAACTCCTCGCCACCGTAACGCGCGACCAGGTCACCTTCACGACTGTGATTGCTCAATACCTCGGCGAACCGTATCAAGGCTTCATCGCCGGCCGGGTGTCCGTGGACGTCATTGACACGTTTGAAATAATCGATGTCACAGATCACGAGGCTAAAGCAGGGGCCACCGTTAGCTGTCGCTTCGGTCAACTCCGCGAGCGTTTCGTCGAAGTGTGCTCGATTGGCAACACCGGTTAACGGATCAAGGATGGTTTTTTGGTGCAGCGTCTCAAGTTGTTCTTCCAGATCCAGGCGGACCGAGTTGTCATGAAGGATCACCACGACGCCCAAGACTCCGGGATCCGAATCGCTTACCGGCGACACCTGAACATGAACTGGTGTTGCGTCGGCGTCGTCGTTGTTGCAGACCATCATCGATCGGGAAACTGGCGCTGAGCGATCAAAACATTCTTGCACGGGACAGGAA
>JABDKS010000455.1 GCA_013002105.1 Pirellulaceae bacterium
GAATCGCGTCAAACTGCCCGTCGAGCCGGCGCACTTGACCGCCATCCAACAACATCAAGCCGAACTGAAATCACTGGAAGCGGAGCTCAAGGACGCCGAACAAAAACTGAAGTCTATCCAGAACCAGTCTTCTGAATCCCTGGTCGGAACAGTCGTCGATGATGCCGATGCAACCAAAACGGGCCACTGGAAAGCATCAACGTTGTTTAAATCATTTGTCGGCGTTGGTTATGTCCACGATGACAATCGGAACAAGGGTGACGCCGCGATTCGATTCGCCACGCGTCTGAGTCAGTCAGGACAGTACGAAGTCCGTGTCTCGTTCTCGGACGGTTCGACGCGTGCCAGCAATGTCCCGGTCACGGTGGAAACCAGCGCCGGTGAACAATCGGTTGTTCTGAATCAGCAAAAAGCAACCATTGCGCCAACCTGGCGTTCGCTAGGAAGCTTCGCGTTTTCTGACCAAAGCGACGCCGCCGTGACACTCAGCAACACCGGTACGAGCGGCTACGTAATCGCCGACGCAGTGCAATTCATTTTGCAATCCGATGAACCGGCATCGCCGACGGCCGCGGAGGTCGACCAAGCGGCAAGCCGGGCTTCGTTGGCAGCAGCCCAGGAAGTAGTGAAGCAGCGGAAGCTACGGATCAAAGAACACAAAGCTGCCGCCCCTGCGAAAGCGCCCGAGGCAATGGCACCGGCGGATCGACCGAGCAACGAGATCGCTGATTCGCCCATTCACATTCGTGGCGAAACTCGGAACTTGGGTCCCATTGCATCACGAGGATTTTTGCAGGTCTGCAGTTCCGGCAACGCGACGATCCGACAACCGATCGGAAGCGGTCGTCTGGAATTAGCAGATTGGTTGACCGATCCCGATAATCCGATCGTTGCACGTGTGTTCGTCAATCGCGTTTGGATGCATTTGATGGGCCAAGGCATTGTGCGCACGGTCGACAATTTCGGCGCACAAGGCGAGCGACCAACACACCCTCGGCTACTCGATGCATTGGCCACACGATTCGTCCGCAACGGCTGGCAACTCAAACCGCTGATTCGCGACATCGTCACTTCGGCTGCGTATCAACGTTCGTCGGATTTCTCGAGCGAGGCGTTGGCCATCGATCCCGAAAATCGCATGCTATGGCGAATGCACCGCCGTCGTCTGCCGGCCGAATCGATTCGCGACACGATGCTGATGGCTGCGGGAGAGTTAGACCGGCGGCCGCGACAAGAACAGATGGCGGGCCGCGGTACGTTGGTCTCCAGCAACAACGCGGACAGCAAAGCCACATTCGCCGGCGTTGGAGAACCATGTCGATCACTCTACCTGCCCACGGTGCGCGGATATATGCCGCCGATGATGACTATGTTGGACGTAGCGGATCCCGATATGCTGGTCGGGCGTCGCCCCACCACCAATGTCCCAGCTCAAGCACTGGTGTTGATCAATAGCCCTGAGATCCACCATTGGGCCGATACAACCGCAACTAAAATTCTCGATTCGGCAACCGGTTTCGACAGCCGACTGCAAAATACATTTTTACGATGTTTGCAGCGAGATCCCAAAACTTCCGATCGCACGATCGCTGAAGATTTCTTTGCGGGACAAGAGAATTCAAAGCAAGCGTGGCGTGAATACATTGCCGCGTTATTTGCGAGCACCGAATTTCGGATACTCGATTAACGAGAGCTGCTCAGACATGACACCGCCACCACTTACTCGTCGACGCTTCGGATCGGTCAGTGCCTTTTCGCTCGGATCGCTCGCGATCAGTGCATTCGCACCCAACCGTCGAATTGTCGCGTCACCAGCGATCACAACGCGCCATGTTCCGCCCAAAATCCGAGGTGTGATCTTTTTGTTTCAGCACGGCGGTCCCAGCCATGTCGATACGTTCGACTACAAACCACTTCTTGCGCGCGACGATGGAAAAGAACTGCCCTTTGCCCTGCCACCAAATTTGGACGCCGTACCCAAGTTGCTCAACGGCCCCTGGAAATTCAAACAGCGTGGTCAATCTGGGCTGTGGGTTAGCGACTTGCTACCGCACATGGCCAGCCAAGCCGATTCACTTTGCGTAATACGCAGCTTGCACACCAAGGGACAATCGCACGGCCAAGCGGTCGGCATGGTCAATACCGGCAGCGATAATCTGGTACGGCCGAGTATCGGCGCTTGGATCAGTTACGCACTTGGTAGCGGCCACCCCGACTTACCTGCCCACGTCGCAATCAGCCCAGCAACGGCACACGGTGGACCACGGAACTATGGCGCCGCTTTTTTGCCCGCGATGCATCAAGCGACCGTCATCGGCAGCAACGGTAAATTCGGTGACGGCAAGATCCCTCACCTGGACGGCCCGGTCAGCGGCACCACCATTGGTCGCCGGTTCGAACTGGTCCAGCAACTCAACCACAACCATCTTGCCAGCAGCGGTCCCGATCGGGAGATCGAAGGCGCGATCGAGGCCGTCGATCTCGCATCGCGAATGCGATTGGCCGCACCCGAGGTCTTTGACCTGGACAACGAAAGCGATGTGACCCACCGTGCCTACGGAATCGGCGAAAAGGCGACCGACAGTTACGGTCGCGGCTGCTTGCTTGCACGGCGGCTTGCCGAAGCCGGCGTGCGGTTCATCACCGTCAGCAGCGGACAAGTCTGGGATCAACACAGCAAACTGGTCCAAGGCCATACCAAAAACGCAGCGGCAACGGACCTGCCCATCGCCGCATTGATCCACGACTTAAAACAACGTGGACTGTGGGACGAAACAC
>JABDKS010000681.1 GCA_013002105.1 Pirellulaceae bacterium
CCGTTGATGATGTGGGGCGAACACGGATTCGCCGACATCGGTGGCATGTATTCTTACAGCGATTTCGTTGAGTTCACGGCGAAGTTTCGATTGGAACATGCACAGCGCGGATACGACTGGCACGACTTCACCGACGATGGTTTGGCGAAGTTGGGAAGACCCGAACTCGCCGAAGGTTTGCGGGAGAAGGATCTGTTGTGGGCACAGTATCCCAGTGACGATGAGATCGACGAAGCCGATGTGCGTGGAATCTATCTCAGCAACTTCGTTCCCTGGGAAGCGAACGACCACGGCCAAACAATCATGGAGCTGTACAACTGGCGTCCGGCCCAACAACCGTTCGAGCGCACCTACCGAACCATGTCGAACCTGGACGACATGCACGAAAACGGAATCCACGATTACTTGAAGTTCGTCAAGCTCGGGTATGGGCGGGCAACTGACCACGCGTCGAAGGATGTTCGCAGCGGCATCATGTCGCGTGATGAAGCGATCGCCATCGTGAAGCGATACGACCATGTCAAACCGCAACGCGATTTGCAGCGTTGGCTGGGCTACGTCGGCATGAGCGAAGAGGAGTTCGATGCCACCTGTGATACCTTCCGCGACCCACGCGTTTGGCGAATCGAGGACGGTCAGTGGGTGAAAGACGACCTCTGGGGAGGTTCCGCCTCTTACGGCAAGGTCACCAACCCGGACGTTATCGCGAAATTCCAATCACAGTCCAAGGCAGCATAATGGCGATCAAAGAGAACGAAGTTCGACCACAGAATCTGATGGCCGGTTTGGCCGACGAGGTGGAAGCGGACCGTAAGTGGCTGCTCGAGCGAAAAGCACAATTCGTCAACGCAAGTTGCCCGGCTTGTGGTCGAGACGGTGTGCCCGAGTTTGTGAAGAAAGATTTCGACTACTTGCGTTGCCCCGATTGCCGCACCGCTTTTGTCAGCCCACGCCCCAGCGAGAAATTGCTGCATCAGTTCTACGAGCAGTCTCGGACCTACGCCTATTGGAACAAGCACATCTTTCCCGCCAGCGAAGATGTGAGGCGTGAAAAGATTTTCGCTCCCCGTGCCGATCGTGTGTTGGGTTTCTGCGACCAGTATCAAGTTCGCACCGGCACGTTGCTGGAAATCGGCGCCGGATTCGGGACATTCTGCAAGGAAGTGGAACAGCGCGGTCGTTTCGACCGTGTGGTCGCCTTGGAAATGACGCCGGATTTGGCGGAGACGTGTCGTACACGCGGATTGGAAGTGATCGAACAACCGGTCGAGCAGCTCGATTTTGCTGAGCATTCGGTCGACGTGCTGGCTGCGTTTGAAACTTTGGAGCATCTGTTTTGCCCTCGCGACTTCTTGCAGGCCTGCAAAAAGTTTCTCGCACCCGGCGGATTGCTCGTCGTTACCTGTCCAAGTATCGACGGATTTGACGTGCAAGTTCTCCGCGAACACTCTGACACCGTCGATCATGAACACCTCAACTACTTGAATCCAACGTCGATCGCGAACCTCGCCACCGATTGTGGGTTTCGCGTGTTGGAAGTCCAAACGCCTGGTCAGTTGGATGCCGACATCGTTCGGAACAAAGTCCAGCAAGGCGTGATATCGCTTGAGAATCAACCCTGGTTGCAGCACGTGCTGATCGATCAATGGGAACACGTAGGCCAGGCGTTCCAACAGTTTCTCGCTGACAATCGGCTCTCGACGCATATGTGGATGGTCGCCACGATCGATTGAGAAGCTCAATCATTAGGATCCAAATCAGCTCACTCACCAAATTCCAAGGATGGATACGATGATCACCGATAATGCGTTTACCACCGCGCAGGAACAATTCTGGGCGGGACAATTCGGCAACGAGTACGTCGATCGAAATGCGGCAGAGCAGTTGTTGGTTTCCAATACGGCTTTGTTCGCCGAGATCCTTCGCCGGACCGAATCGATCGACAGCGTGATCGAGTTTGGTGCCAACATCGGGATGAACCTGCATGCGTTGCGACGCCTGTTGCCGGAAAGCAAATTCCACGCGGTAGAAATCAATTCGAAAGCGGCGGAGCAGCTTCGCAAGGCCGAGTTTGTCAATGTGATCGAGGATTCCATTCTTACTTTCCAACCATCCGCCCCCTGTGAACTGGCCTTCATCAAGGGCGTGCTGATTCACATCGATCCCGAGCGGTTGGGCGACGTCTACGATCGGCTTTACGCCGCTTCGTCGAAGTACGTTTGTGTGGTCGAGTACTACAACCCAACCCCGGTCGAGCTGAACTACCGCGGTCACGAGGGCAAACTGTTCAAGCGAGACTTTGCCGGCGAAATCTTAGACCGATTCGACGACTTGCGGTTGGTTGACTACGGCTTCGTCTATCGCCGAGACCGATTTCCGCAAGACGATCTGACATGGTTCCTGATGGAAAAACGTTGATCCCGACGCCTAACGTTTTTTTTCATGAGCCGCGGGCCGTCAGGTACCGGGTGTTGCGAATGGACATCCGCGCCAGAACCCGGCCGCTTACGCGTCGCGGCTCACATCCTGCGTGCGACAAAGATTGCACGTTGAAAACACTCAGTACCCTACGACCCACGGCTCATGGAGGCTCTACGCGATGGATGAATCGCAGCAAACGCACGCAGCCGAACTGAGCGACAAGTCGCGTGATTCGGTCCTCTTGCATCTGGCCTACCCGCTTTGGCGTAAGCACCTGCTGGTTGGAGTTGCCCGGGCCAAAGAATTGCAGGACGAAGGCCACGATGTCACGGTCACCTACTGCGACGCGACCAATGGTACGTGTGCCGCGAACTATTTCAGCAACCCGGTTGTCTGCAAAATATGTCGGACGCGAGCCAAAGCGACCGGCGAGCAAGCTGGATTGAATCTCGTACCCTTGTCAGTCGCCGCGGCGGAGTCGTCCTCGTCGGTCTCCGCATCCGAGACGGAACAGTTGACCGAGGGAGTGCAAAGCGGCATCACGTCGGCCTTTCGATCTCTGCCCGACGACACGTCGACCAGCAGCTTCATTCAATCAACCAAACGCCGCTACCTGCAAACGTCGTGTGCACTACTGCGTTCGATGAAGGGTGTCGTCCAAGCAGTTCGTCCGAGTCGAATTGAAGTGTTTAGCGGCCGTCACGCCTGCAGCCGCTTTGCGTTGTTGGCAGCTCGGGCCGCGCAGATTCCGTTCAACACTTTGGAAATCACGATCACGAAACGACCGATTGTCTTTCGCGGTCATACGCCTCACGATCGCAAACAAATTCAACGCCGCATTCAAACACACCCGGTCGACATCGAATTCGCGGATGCTTTTTATCGCAAACGGCGACAGCCCGGTGGAAATCGACACACCAAGGGGCAGGTTCAAACATTCACGCCGCCGGTCAGCGACGGGTATCGCAAAAAGGTAGCCATCTTTTTGAGCAGCCAGGATGAATTCGAAGCACTGGGCCGTGATTGGAAATCATCGTTCGACGACTATGCCAATGTGGTCGCCGAATTGTGCGAAGAGAATCCCGATACTCTGTTCTGCATTCGCTTCCATCCGAATCAGGGCGAGATGACCAGTGACGTTGTTTCACCGTTTGATCGCGTGCGAGGTTGCAAGAACGTTCACCTGTACTTGCCCGATGATACCGTCAATACGTACCACTTGATTGAGTGGAGTGATACGGTCATCACCTTTGGCAGCACGGTGACCGTCGAGGCGTGTTGGATGGGGAAACCGGTCATCCTGCTGGGGCGGTCGTTTTTCGATGGACTGGGCGTTGCGTACGTCCCCGAATCGATGGACGAAGCGTTGGCATTGCTGAAAC
>JABDKS010000694.1 GCA_013002105.1 Pirellulaceae bacterium
TCCTGGCCTACGATTGATCCCACGTATTAAGTAAAAATGCTCTAGCTGTCGATACGGTTGGTCACCTGTGGAGATGTCGATTAGATATCGATACTCCGGCCGTCGGCGGCACTTTTTCGAGCGGCAGCCAGAATTTGTGCGGCACGATATGCGTCGTTTAGGTCGCCCAGGTTACGGACCAAACTGGTCACAGCGCGATAGAACTGTGTCATCAGCTGTTCGCCCACCGGAGACTCCGATTCAAGCGATTCAAGATGTCGGCCCGCGTCATCAAACCAGGTGATCGTTGCTGGTAAATCAATAAACGCCACGCCGCGCTCGCAACAGATTTGCATGGCGGCGGGGGGGCGAAAATTTGCGGCCTCGGACCAAGATTGCGGGATGTAGTTGCCGCAGCTGATTTGCGTGGTCACCGGTGCCAATTCGCCTTGTTCATCAAATTGCAGACTGAGGCACTGGTAGTCCGCAGATCCATTGTTCGGATGCACGGTGCAGGCGACTTGCGAAGGTTCACGATGGACGACGTAGCGACACCAGTCGACCAATTCGACCAACTCCTGTTCCACCAAATTAAATGCGTTGTCCGTTCTTGCGGTCGAATGATCGGGGATTTGCAAACGGCGGTGACAAAAGATCAGCCTTGGCGGGCCGAGTCGTGTGGCGATTAATTCTTTCAGTCGCAACGTCGCCGGCGCAAAACGTCTTGGGAATTCCGCCATGAATGCGACACCGGACTTTTCGATCCTCTCGCGAACTTCGCAGTCCTGGTCAGGATCAAAATCCAAATCGCCAGCCCAGTAAATCGCTTTCCCCGCTTCGCAGGCCGCGATCACCGGAAGCCATCCGAGCCAGGAACGCTCGAGAATCATGACCGCATCAATATCGTTTCGCGCGACCAATTCGCGATAACCGTCGACCGGATCGGCTTGGAATTCCGCGGCAGAATTCTCGGCAAGTTTGGAAATCGTGCTGAAAACCGCACGGACATCAAATCGATCTTCGAGCATTCGCAGCGCGGGACGATGACGGGTTTGCCAGGCGTCCCCCAAGCCAATCAATCCAATGCGTAATTTCATACCGGGAACGTCTACGGAGATAAGTGAAGTTGGGTCGAATTTCGCGCAGTCCAATGGATCTCGCTCGGGCACCCTGTTTAGATCAAATGTTCACTAAAATTGCCGAAAAATGCGGGCAATTAAGAGCCGTCTGTCCTTTGATAGCAGCTTTTTTTCCCAGCTTTCTTAGATCCCCAACTTGGGCGGTGAAACAATTTGTCGCGTTACTTTGGCATGCTCCAAATCGTGCACCGATAATAGTTTAGCGTCGAATGCGGAATCGCCGTTTCTCAGACGGCCTGAAAAATTTGATTTCTAAAAATATCAAACTGGGGAATTTTGGCCGAGGACCCTTGTTGGGTTCAAGCCGAGCCATATACTCCGCCCAACTTGTTTCGATCCTACGATCGGAAAGCTTTTGCTAGCTATCCTTAATTAGGACGTTGCAAGTTAAGGGCCTTTCGCCGCAAATCGTGACCGATATGTGAAAAAGGGCCTCGATTGTTATCCAGCAACCGTCGACGTATCGGCGACTAAAAGGTGAGGGACTTCGCTGGGTCACAAGGAATTAAGACGCCCATTGAGTGCTAATCCGGGTCGTTGTTCGCCGCTTTTCAATCCAAGGTGCTACAGCTTCCCAACCGGTCAGGTTCCGGACATCAAATGGGACGGTCCGTCCTCGAAACAGGGAGTAAGGAATGGTTTCGTTGCTTTTGGCTGCTATTGTTGCAAGTGTTACCAGTGCTCCGGCCAAGGAGCATGATTACAAAACGGCTTACAAGGAGTCGGTTTCCAATCACAAACCGTTGATGGTGGTGGTTGGAGCGGAATGGTGTCCCGCTTGTCACGTTCTGAAAGACACGACAATTCAGCCAATGGTCCAGACCGGCGAATTGGATAATGTCAATGTTGCGGTGGTCGATCGGGATGCCGAGCCGGAATTGGCGGCCCAGCTGACCAAGGGCGAGAAAATGCTCCCGCAAATCATCCTTTTTACGCAAAATGAATCGGGCAAGTGGGAACGTCAGAAGCTGATGGGATACCAGCCCAAACAGCCTGTACGGCGACTTGTCGCTCGAGCGATTTCGCGAATCCGCGGCTAGAGCGTTGTTCAAAGCCTAGGATCAGGGTTACGGCCGTAGCGGAAGTCGCCAGGACTTTCGGCGATTCACGGTTCGGATCGAAACTCTTGGCGAGTTCCGCTACCCTCCAATCAAACTGTGACGAAGGTCTATTCTTCGGTCAGTCATCTTTCGACAAGCGTTGGTGGTGAATTTGCTTCACCACCGACGCTTTTTTTTGCGCAAGTGGTTATCCTTGGAACGCTGGCGATCAGTCGACTTATTTAAGCAACCGAGACCACGACGCATGAGCTTTTCGGACGATATACAACATCTGGTTCGCCCGGATGAACCCCTTGGACCCCACGTCTGGTTGGGAATCGGTGGTCCGGCACGGTATTTTGCCGAGCCGGTCGATCGCGACGAGCTGACTCGGATCATTCAGGCTGCACACGAGGCGGAACTTGCCTGCCGGATCCTGGGCGGCGGGAGTAACATTCTGGTGCGGGAGGCCGGGTTTGACGGCGTCGTTATTTCGCTCTCTGCTGCGGCGACCAGTGAACTCTCTATCGAAGACAATCAAATGAGGGCCGGAGCAGGCGCCAAGCTTTCGCACGCCGTCATCAAGGCCGTTGGCGCGGGATTGGGTGGATTGGAGCATCTGGTGGGTATCCCCGGCTCTGTCGGCGCCGCCGTAGTTGGGAATGTTTCCAGCGGCGGCCGCGACATTGGGTCGGTGGTCCACAGTGTGATTGTGCTGGAGCGGGATGGGTCGACACGGACGATCACGCAGGAGGACGCAGGATTCTCCCACCGAAAGACTTCGCTCAGTGGTCTGACGGTGTTGGATGTGGTTTTCCATTTGGAATCACGAGACGTACAAGCGTTGACCAAACGAATGCAGAAGCTCTGGATTGGACGCAATGCGTCGCGACCGAGCGAAGAGCGTCGGATCGCGATGCCATTTATCGACCCCGACGGAATGCCAGCAAAGGATCTAATCCAGAATGTCGGTTTAGCCGGTGTGCGCGAGGGCGACGTGTCGCTCGATTCGGCGCAGCCGCACTACTTGATTGCCCATGACGGTGCCACCAGCGATCAATGCTTGCGCCTGATCGAGCGTGTGCGAGAGCAGGTGCTGCTGCAATCCGGGGTCGACTTGCAACTGAATCTGCAGATTTGGTAATTCTTGGTTGCAGAAACGATCGACACACTGCGTCCAGCGATTCGATGCATTGACCCCTGGCAGCAGATCGCTGGCAACAGATCGCTGGCAACGCAAATCACTCAACGGATTGAGG
>JABDKS010000740.1 GCA_013002105.1 Pirellulaceae bacterium
GATGACAACAACGCAAATTGACTCCGCTCGCGTCAACCCGCGCATCCATCGTTCGTTTCATCCGACCATTGTCGTGTTGGAGCACGGTGAACTGAACTCCAGTCATTTGCCAGCATTGCCGTTCGCGGTCAAGCCCGCCGCGAGTTGGCAACGCGCGATTGATGAGTTCCGTTTTCACGAAGTTGGCTGCGTGCTGGTTGACTTGGATGCAGATCCGGATCTGATCGCACAGCATTGTGATCTACGTCAGAACTGGATCCATCTAACCGTCGTCGCATGTTCCCACGACGTTTCACCAGCCAATGTGATCAGGGCTGTTAGCGCTGGTTGCATCGACTTGGTCAAAAAACCATTGTCCTTGAATTCGTTAGTCGAAGCAATTGACCGAGCTTGCCGCATTGACGCGGCAGGCGAATTTGGACCCAGCAGTTTTAGAACGCGCGTCGCGACACTTACCTGCCGCGAGCTTGAAGTGCTGAAGATGTTTTTGAATGGTGACACCACCAAGTCAATCGCTAAACAATTGGGTGTCAGCTACCAGACAATTGACAAACATCGAAATCGCGCGTTAAAGAAAATGGATATCAGTAATCTGATCGAACTAGCACGCGCGGTCTATCATTCGCCGTTGTTGGTAGACTGGCAGCAGTGTGGAAAACACGCATGCGCCGATGCGGAAAACCCGCACTTGTTTCGAGATCAGAATTCTGAGCGCAATAGCGAGTGTTGTCGATGACTTCTTTGGGGGCCAACCCTCTGGGGCATCGATCGGAACAGATCAGTTCGTTTCACATTTAACTGGGCAGCAATGATGGAGACGTCAGGGAAGACCATTTTTTTGGTTAGTACAAGTGGGCAATGGGAGACACAAGCGAGTGAGGTAGCAGCCGCTGCCGGGATTCGTTGCGTGACCATTGCATCGGTGACACGATTCCTGGAAGCAGCGCGTCACTGTCAAGGACAAGTTTGCGCATTCATCGATTATCAAAATCCTGATGTGAACTGGGTCGATCTCTACCAAACCTTGTTCGAGAACGGTTTGGAAATACCCATCGTGGTGGTCGCTGAGGAATCGCAGTTGATGCTGGCGACCGAGGCCGTCAAGCACTGCGCCAACTTCGTCATCACCCGCCCGATTGATCGCGGCATGATGCGCGAAGCGATCGATTCGGCATTCGATAGCCATCGAATCGTCGGGCATCAATTTGCTGTCCAGCGACACCATCGTCGGCTGTTGACGCTATCGGATCGAGAACGTTCCATTGTCGACTTGGCCGTCGATGGCGCACCGAACAAACAAATCGCGACCAGATTGGGCTTGTCTGTCAAGACAATCGAGCGTGTCCGCCAGAACGCCTACAAGAAACTGGAAGTCCGCAGTACGGCCGAAATGACTCGCGCAGTCATTCTGGGCGGGCTGCACGACATCTATCCCAAGCAACAATCGATGCTGGGATAGCACGCTGCGACACAGTCGCCACACGTCGGCCAAACAGCGAATCGGTGACTTTTCAGGTCGCCTGATCTCACCTCTCGTGAACCATCCGCCCCGGCTCCGCAGCTACAATCGATACTTTCAACCGTCTCGATTGCTGCGGAGTCGCCGATGTTGCGCCTAGTCCTTGTTCTCACTCTGATTGGCAGCACTGCCAGTGCCGCTGATCCGCTACCCGGCACGGCCCCGCTAACGATCGATCAACCGCTGGACGTCGTCATGGTCGCCGGGATCGACCGCTTTGCGTTGCGAGAGCTGCAACTTTCACGAGCCAAACGTCGATCACATTGGAATCGCGATTACGCCAGTGTCGGGGCCTATGTCAAAAGCATCCAGCCGAACCGTGATCGGTTTCGAAAAATCATTGGCGCGGTCGACCCACGCGTCAAAGCCAGCGGCATCGAATTGATCACGACAACATCACAAGACTCACTGGTCGCCGCCAACAAGCTTTATTCGATTCACACCGTACGCTGGCCGGTTTTGCAAGGCGTCACCGCCGCAGGACTGTTGCTCAGACCAACAGCCGCTCCCGTCGCCCGCGTGATCGCCCTGCCGGACGCCGATTGGACTCCCGAAATGATCGCCGGAATCGAGCCATGCGATTCGCCGTTCGCCGCACAACTGGCGTCACTGGGCTGCGAAGTATTGGTGCCAACACTGATCAATCGAGATTCCAAGTTCAGCCGCAATGATGCAATCGGACGCTCCACCAATTTGACACACCGTGAATTCATCTATCGGCAAGCATTTGAACTCGGCCGCCATATCATCGGTTACGAAGTACAGAAAGTGTTGGCGGGCGTCGATCAATTTGCACTGCTCAACAAAACCGACAACGTCGATCTGCCGATCTTCGTGATCGGCGTCAGCGAAGGCGGTTTGTTAGCCTTGTACAGCGCCGCGCTGGACGATCGCATCAATGGCACGGTTGTCAGCGGCTACTTTAATGGGCGCGAAGGCGTCTGGCGGCAGCCGATCTATCGCAACGTCTGGAATTTGCTGACGGAGTTCGGTGACGCCGAAATCGCCAGCATGATTGCACCGCGACCGCTGTTCGTGGAATTCAG
>JABDKS010000761.1 GCA_013002105.1 Pirellulaceae bacterium
CGAATCGTCGGCAAACTGTTTGGTGCGATCGGTGTCATCCAGCGCGGTCATCTGATCGAAACCGATCGCTCCGGCTTGGTGGCCGAGTACCAAGGTCAAACGGCGCAAAAAACCAACGAGAAAATCGACGAGGCAATCGACGGAGTCCTGTTTATCGACGAAGCCTACTCGCTGGCACCTGCCGCCCAAGCCGACAGCTATGGAATGGAAGCGATCCAGACGTTGCTGAAACGAATGGAAGATGACCGCGATCGACTGGTGGTCATTCTCGCCGGTTACCCGGCACCCATGGAAGAAATGCTCAAGAGCAATCCGGGACTCTCGTCACGTTTCTCACGCCGATGTGACTTCCCAGACTATGGCGAAGACGAATTGCTGGCGATCTTCGATATTCTGGCCGATTCGAATCATTACAAAATGACCGACGATTTTCGTGCCCGCTTGGCGAGCGAAATTGAACTCCGCGTCGCCACCAAGGACGAACATTTCGGCAACGGACGCATGGTCCGAAATCTGTTCGAAGGTGTCATCCGCAATATGGCCAATCGAATCGTCTTGGCAAGCGAATTGACGCCCGAGTTGCTTTCCACGTTTGAATCAGACGACTTAGCACTCTCGCTGTCCTAATGCATCCTTCGATTCTCCGTAGGCCAGGACCAGTCCTGGCGGGACGTTGCCAAGTCTGGACCCGACCAACGATGAACCCGACCAACGATGAACCCGCATCAATGATGCAAATGCGAGAGAGCTTCGTCGCCGCTTGTTCTTAACGGAGCAGATCTTTTAAAAGCGTCTCCGGCTTGGGGATCGTCAACAAGATCCACTACGGCTAATTGGAATTGTCCACGAGAATTTAACGGTGGACCGATCTGACTGGGATAGTAAATGGCGAGCGCTGTGGATCAGGAATCGTCGACGAGTAACGGTTCGCGGTGGTTTGTGAGAGTCGATTGGACGCTGCTGCCCCCTGTGCCGGACAGAACCGCCGACGATTACTTCCCCGCGACCGCGAACGACCTCGATAACCCGCGGCGACAGGTCCGAACGATTCTCTCGCTGTACCCAAACGATTGGCCCTCAACGAGCGCCCGTAATCGACGCCCGTAATCGACGCCCGTAATCGACGCCCGTACTGATCGCGCGGAATCAACCAAAATTTGACAGTCGTTTCTACCATCGATAATATGGATGACTTCACTGCGGAGGGGCACCTCGCAGCTACACAGAGGGGAGACCGTTTAGCGGTCCCCGCCGGGTCAAGTTTGATGCCAATTACCGGGGCCGCTATCGCATGTACTTATTGCCCGCATGTCTAATTGTTCTGGGCGTTTTGGCCTACGTCGCGATCCCACCGGACGTGCGAGCCATGCTTGCCGAAAATTGCCGTGACCGGCGGGGACGATGGAAACCTAAGTATTTCGTTCGCGAACTACGTGCGGTCGCATCTTTCTACAGTCGCCTGGTTTTTCTGGCGGCGATCCTGGGGATCGTTTTGATGTTTGGGCTCGTCATGGTCGATTCGTATGTTATTCCGATCGGCATCGCCCAATCAGCCTTGGAGTCGGTTGATCCGGACCCCAACGTGTGGAAAGAAAACCTCACCACTGGTAGCGACAACGCAAAGAAAGAATTCGTGCAATGGCACCTTGCGTCCGGAGGTAGCAAAGCGGATGCGGTGGCGATATCGCGTTTCCTTTGGCGCACGTTCTCAGTTGCGACGGTGGCGAGCTTTCTCTTGCTGGTGACAGGACTGCGGTTAACGTCCAAATCCTACAACACGGCCTTTCAGGATCTCGTCCAGGGCGCGACCGATCGCGATCTCCGTCGTATCCGGCAACGTTATTTGCATCGCAGTGGCAAACGTCACCACGATCAATCATCAAACCGCCACGCATCTAGAAACTCGCACGAATCCCCTTCGCCTTAAATACGCTCCGCAAATACTCCTTGTCCGCCTCGCAAAGTTTGGCGATGGGGACATCGATTTTGCGATCGTCGGCGGTCAACAGTTTGACGTTCTCGGCGCCCGCACTGTAGAACTTAGCTTGGACTTTGAATTTTCCACTCGCGTCGCTCCACGTCCTCATTTCTCGGTCTTCGCGTT
>JABDKS010000773.1 GCA_013002105.1 Pirellulaceae bacterium
CGGCAACTTGGCTGCGAACCACGACCACGGCATTCTCTCGCGCCCCACCTTTCCCCGCGCATCGCTGAACCTACTATGCAACGAATCGTTCCGGTCCTACCGATCGACCAATATTCCGATGCCGTCGATTTTTATGTCAACCGGCTCGGCTTTACCATCCAGATGGAACACCGGCATGAGCCCGGCTTTCCGGTCTACATGGTCGTTCAACGTGGCGAATTTTTGATCGGCCTGTCCGAACACAGCCGCGGGAACGATGGATCAGAACTCTACCTTTTCGTCGACGACATCGACGATTGGTACCAGCAGTGCACAAAAAACAAAATCGAACTTGGTCACCCACCCAAAGCGATGCCATGGGGAAACACGGAGATGCTGGTCAACGATCCATTTGGCAACGCCCTTCGATTCACCCAGCTTGGCACACATCCAGGTCAAAACACGCCCAATGCACCCAACTGAGGGTGGAAATGACAGGTTGCCTGAACGCATCGAGGCTAGCAATTCCCGATTCCGCGGCGTTGGAACGAATCGATCATCGGCGCGGGTCCCCGGGTTCAACCGTCGCCGGTCAGCCGTCATATTCTCGGTCCTGGTTCGCACAACCGCGGACTTGCATAGAATCATCTTCACATACAATGAAGATTCGTCGGCGATGTTCCGCCGGCAATGTTCGGTTGGCTTTTTTCCGATGCGATGGCGATCCACCGCACAACGGCCTTCCCCCCAATCACCAGTTTGTTTCTCGATACGGAATCTCCAATGCTACGTTCGCAATGGCTCTCAGCTACTGTGTTTGCTTGTTCACTGATCGTCTCTCCCCAAGTGTTTGCTGAATCAGCAGCCGAGGCCAAAGTTACCGACAAGGTCTTTTTTGACATCGAGATCAATGGCGAAGAGGCTGGCAGAATTGTGATGGGGCTGTTCGGCGAAGCGGTCCCGAAGACAGCCGAAAACTTTCGCGCACTTTGCACGGGTGAAAAAGGCAAAGGCGTCTTGGGCCGCGAACTGACTTTCCAAGGAAGCAGTTTTCACCGCGTGATTCCCAAGTTCATGTTGCAGGGAGGTGATTTCACCGCGGGCAACGGCACCGGCGGCGAAAGTATCTACGGCGAAAAGTTCCCGGACGAAAATTTTAAGTATCGCCACGACACCGTGGGATTGCTCAGCATGGCCAATTCCGGCCCCAACACCAACGGCTCGCAGTTTTTCATCACGACCGTCAAGACGCCCTGGCTTGACGGAAAACATGTCGTCTTTGGTCGCGTCATCGACGGCATGGACGTGGTCAAGCGAATCGAGAGCCTCGGTACGGGCAGCGGTCAAACGATGTTGCCGATCAAGATTGCGAAGTCGGGCGAGCTAAAAGAGAAAGAATCAGCCGCCGAAGAAGCAAAAGAAGCACCAGCAGAAAAGTAGTGATCAACGCTCGATCCCTTTGAAGTCGCGAAACCTCCGTCGTCCATCGACGGAGGTTTTTGTTTGCTGGTGGGCAAATACCAGTAGGCCCCGATCAGAGCATGCCCGAAATTCCTGTACGCGCCAGAACGTAATCTGGCAAAGTTGTGCCAGCACACGTGCCGGCCTGTGATTCAAACGCTTCAACGATCAACAGGCACTAGCGATGCAAGTACTGCTGGACCAGATCATGGGGTCCCTGTGGATCAGGGATCTTGCCAAGTACCGGCGTGCTGTTATCGCTTGAATCAGCGGTCGTCGTGGCAGCGGCCGATGGTTTTGGCAACCACACTTCCCGACTTCGCTGGGACTGTACCGATTGAGACTGCACCGCTTGGGTCTGGACCGATCGTTTTTTTGGTTCAGCCGCGCGGAACGATTGAGGCGCGATTCGCGTCGGCTTGCGAATAACCGGAGGCACTTTGACCGGTGCCGGCTTTTTGGTCACCACCGGTTCGCGAAGCACGACAGTCGGCTCGCGGGTCGTGACAACGTTCTGTTTCGGATCAGCAACCCTGTTTTGAGTGACCCTGCTTTTGTTGGTCTTGACCGCTGTCTTACCCGCACCGTGATTCTTGTTCGTGTTCGGGACAGCGACTTTGCTGACCTTGTTGGCCGTCGCTTTGGGTGAATGGACGACTCCAGTTGGTCCGGCGATTTGCTCGGACGCAACCGGGTTTGCTGCGGTCATCGGGTTTCCGCACGAATCAATTTGCAACAAGGTGCCGTTGGCATGTCGCAGATTGATGAGCGAAAGGCTATACGTCAATTGCGCCTGAGCCAACTCTTGTTCGGCAATGGCCACGCGTTCTTGAGCCTGCAAGAGTGCTTCGAGCGCCAGGCTGGCATTGTTGTCACGCCCGCCAAACGACTTCCAACGAACTTCCAACGTCTCGGCTTCCGCCTCGGCTGCTTTCCGGGCACGATTTTTTGCCGCTAACTCCTGATAGGAAGTATTGACTTCGCGAACCGCCACTTCGACCTCTGCCTTGACCAATTCCAATGTAGCCCGGTAGCGTTCGCCCAACTGGACACGTTCCAGATGACGTCGACGCAGGTTTGCCGATGCCGCGCGACGGCCAACGGGGACTTCCCACTCCAAGCCCACCGAGTAGCTCGGACCGCCATCTCGAAACTGATCCAACCAAGCATCGCCGACTTGCGAGCCACCCTTGAGTCCGGATACGTAGCTGTTGGTGACAAAATTCAGAACCGGCAGCATTTCGTGTTTGGCCATATCCTGGCGGACACAAGCCGCACGAACTTCTTTGACGGCTCCGCGGATCTCCGGACGATTCTGGATGGCGGTGGCGAACTCGTCGTGCAGTGAGGGCTGAATTCGCACAAGTGTCGGGTGCTCTAATGGCACGATTTCACTGGCCGAATCAAGATGGGGTGCGTTGATCAGGGCCCGCAGTCGTGTCTCTGCATTGCGAACTGCCGCGCGAGCACGAATCAAGTCACTTCGTCGTGATTCCAGCGCCGCGGTCGCTTGAATCAACTGCGATTTCTGAGCGTCAATCGCCTGCCGGCCGGTCAGCTGATCCACATTGATTTGTGTCTTCAAATACAAGCTGATCTTCTGTGCCAGCTTGGCCCGCTCCAAATACAACGTCCAATAACCACGCGCGACTTCCAGCAAATGTTGCTGTAGTTGTCGTCGGTATTCGTCGTTCGCTCGCGAGACGTCAATATTTGCCAACACGATCAGGCTTTGGTTGTACACGGTCCCGCGGCCGCGCATCAAAGGCTGGCTGTACCCAACAACAAAACGGGCAGTGCCCTGGTTGTTTGGTAGAAAGAACTGCGAGTTGGTGTTCTGGTGTCCCAGTTGCTGCGAAACTTCGACAGATGCACCCTGAAGCGTTTTACGACGAAACCCTGTATTGAAATTGACGTTATGGTCGTTGAATCGATTCCCCTGATTTCCAACGGTCAACGTACTACCGATCGGCTCGTTGGTGTCACTCCAGTTGACGTCCAGAAAATGGCTCCAATCAAACGCGGCAGCAGCTTGCGTCACCGCTGTTTCGCGAATTTGCGGTGTCTTTGCGTAGACGCGGACTTGGGCAGCGTGCTGCAGTGCCAGGTGAATCAAGTCGTTCATTCCCGCTGGCACAGCATTCAACTTGGGGTCCAACTGCCGCTCGGCATACACACGCCACCAAGGTGCATCGAGCTCAGCGATCTCGGCGGCGTCCAAACCAGCATTCGCTTGGAGTCCGCTGAGGACTTGGGAAACATCGAATTGACGAGTCGGCGTCGCAGCGACGGTGAACGTTGTCGACGACGGATTCATCGTGGACTTGGAATTCTGAGGGTCCGCTAATCGAGTCGGTCGTTGGGCAAAACCCGATTGACAGGCGACGACGCTAATCATTAGCGCGATGCCGTGCGTCAAAACGCAGCGAATTGCCTTCCTGGCAGATAACATGGTGCGGGTTCAACCTAAGGTCGTGGGGACCTTACGAATAGCACTTCGATAATGATCGCGCTTTGCCCACGACGGTCCCTCATCGTGGTCTTCATCATTTTCGACCGATCACGGCAGCCACTATCAACAACAACCGAGGTAACGTAGATCCGGACCGACTGTTCTGATGCGGATAGTCGGAACCTGCCCGATGATCGGCGCAAGTGTACGCATATATCTGTCCCAGCTGCGTTCAGTGGTGCGGCACACCCACTTGTGAGCTATCCCTCGTCGGAATCTGCGTTCCAATTTGCCAGAATCTTACAACCGACAATACTCACCGGTCCACGTGGGCTTTGATGCATCACTTCGGCGAAAAACGAGTTATCGTTGATGTCGTCACAACAGTCAAAAGTGATTTTGATGAATCGAGCGTCGACCGGTTCGATGCTAAAGAATCCAACGCCCGAAACACTCACGTCGCGACTAAGTGCCTCGAACGGTGTACCAACCGGCTGAAACTGATCATCCAGGCTTTGTACTGAGATTGGCTGCAAAATCTGTTGACGCTCGGAGATACGTTGTTCACGCACCCGCGGCGCTTCGACATGTTTCAAAATGTTGTTAATGGCCGCAAACGTCGATTCTGGATGCGGTAAAAGTTCCAAGCCATTCATCAGCACAGGTGCCCCATTTGATTTGCCGTAGTATCACCGACCAAGCGTTATCACCGCTGATCATTCAAACATACCGCACCATCCCCCCACCGCACCGGCGGCCTTCCGCCATGCGGGAAAACCCATTTGGTACACAGCCTGCACCCGGCTGCGCAAAACCTTACAACCGTTGCGACCACAAGCGATGGTCGTCGCAAACACCCCGGATCGCACGGAGACGCCCGACTATCACGAAATGCCCCACCAGCTCAATTAGCCCACCAGCCCGATTACCTCGCAGCAGGTCGGATCCACGAATCGATGCGGCGTGGAGGTAGAGTCGCTGTCAATCAATCAGAAAATGTGCTGGCAAAATGATCTTTCATGAACGATCGCAACTTCCGACTGCGAACATGTTTCAACTCGGTCAAGTTCAAAGTCACACGCACATGATCGTCGGCAGAATCGTCGATCGGTGCGTCAACATCCAGGGACGCTAATCGATCTAGATCCAGCGCGTTGCTGGGACCCGCCAAAGTCACTTTCACCGACTCGGGTGCTTTCGTCTCGACTTCCGCCCACAATTCGCCCGAGGCGGCCGGTCGCACATCGACGCGATCAGGCTCTTCGAACGCCAGTGAATCGTCGCCGGCAATCTGTTGCATCAACGTCAAGACACGGTCGGCTAATTCCAACGGCCACTGTGGATCAGCGCCTTCGGGAAACCCTTTCCCCAACGAATGCCACCGCCGCCCGAGTACCTGCCACGGGTCGGTCACGCCCGCTCGCCGGGAACCCCGTGCTAGTGGCTCCGCGGCGCCGTTGGACGCGTTCGCAGGCATGGACGTAGGCGTGACGGTAGGTGAGTCCGATTGGGATTTGGCGTTTGATTTCGTCCTGCCCCTCTTCGCCACTGTCGCCGACGACTTTGTCACGGACTTCTTCGGCGGCCTTTTTGTCACTTTGTTCGCGACGACAGTCGCCGATTCTTTGACGACCGTGGTGGCGGACGATTGTTTCTTGCCGCTTGGCAGCCGCAAGATCGGCGACAGGAAATCCGCAGTCGTCGTCGCCTTGGCTCGACTCGCCTTCGTCGGCTTCCCGTTCTTGGCCGTCGCCGCTAGATCCTCGGGCGAACCCGCAAACACAATGTTGCCGCCGCTGACTCCGGCGCCGGGCCCCATATCGATGATCCAATCGGCACACTTGATCACATCCAAATTGTGCTCCACGACAACGACCGTATTGCCCATTTCGACCAATCGCTGCACAACCTCCATCAATTTGGCAATGTCATCAAAGTGCAACCCTGTGGTCGGCTCGTCCAGCAAATACAACGTGTTGCCGGTCATCGGACGTGCAAGTTCGGATGCGAGCTTCACACGTTGTGCTTCGCCGCCCGAAAGCGTCGGTGCGGCTTGACCCAACGTGACATAATCCAGTCCAACGTCGCACAGCGTTTGCAAAATTCGGTTGATCTTGGGGTACGCAGAAAACAACTCGGCTGCTTCGCCGCACTGCATCTCCAGCACATCCGCAATCGATTTGCCGTGGAACTTGATGCTCAAAACATCGTCGTTGTATCGCTTTGAATCGCACTCTTCGCAGGGCACCCAGACGTCCGGCAAAAAGTGCATTTCGATCTTACGCTGCCCGCTCCCCTCACACGTTTCGCATCGACCGCCGCTGACGTTAAAGCTAAAAGTACGAGCTGTAAAACGGCGTTCAGCCGCTTCGGGTATTTCAGCAAATAACTGACGGATCAAATCAAACGCGCCGGTGTAGGTTGCCGGATTGCTACTGGGCGAATTACCCAGGGGCGACTGATCGACTCGGATGACCTTGTCGACATATCGCACGCCGTCCAGTTTGTCGTATCGCCCCGGCTTGACGCGTGCGCGGTGCAACCGTCTGGCCATCGCCGGATACAAAATGCCATCGATCAGCGAACTTTTGCCACTCCCGCTGGGACCGGTCACGGCGGTCAACACACCCAACGGCAGCTCCAGATTGACGCCCTGGAGGTTGTTCTCGCGTGCTCCGATGACTTTCAAAAAGTTGACAAACGGTTGACCATTGCGACCGACGACCGGTCTCCGCGAACGCGGGATCGGAATTTCTTTGTCGTCATTGATATAGCCTGCCGTAACCGATTGCTCCAGCGGCGTGATCTTGGTCGGCGGGCCTTCCGCTACGATTCGCCCACCATGGCGACCGGCACGCGGCCCAAAGTCACACAAATAGTCGCTACCTGCGATCACATCGCGATCGTGTTCGACAACCAACAACGTATTGCCCTGATCACGCAGTCGATGCAATGCACCAAGCAGCCGTTGGTTGTCTCGTGGATGCAACCCAATCGTCGGCTCGTCCAAGACGTACAACACACCGCAAAGCCCGCTCCCCAATTGAGCCGCCAAACGAATGCGTTGCGCTTCGCCACCGGACAGTGTCGCCGCACCTCGATGGAGTGTCAGATAATTCAATCCAACATCCAACAAGAACCGAACGCGCGAGCGAATCTCGCGGATCAGCTCGCCGGCAATCTTTTTCTCGCGTGCCGACAGTTTCCATCCGTCGACGGTCTCGCTCAGCCGATCCAGCGGCATGTGAACAACATCGGCGATCGTCAATTCGCGAAAACGACACGCTGCCGCTTCGCCGCGCAACCGAGAGCCATCGCAGGCCGAGCAATCAATCTCATCGACAAACTTTTCTAACTTGCCACGCAGTCCCGGCGTCAACTTGGATGCTTGGTCCAACGCTGGATAAAACCCTTTGAATTGAAACCGGAACAGCACCGCTTTGGACCGGCTCTTGGGTTTCGTATCCGACTCTCGCACTTCCACCCAAGCCGAGCCCAATCCATGGAACAGCAGTCGCCGGTGGGCAACGGACAGTTGATCAAACGGGATATCAATGGGGACACCCGTGTGCCGCGACAGTGCACAGAGCATCCACTGCGAAACGCCTTGATCCACACTGGGCCACAGTAAAGATGCGCCGTCGGCCAAAGTCGCGGTGGGCGAACTGATCAGTGCCGCAGGATTCGTACCGGTCTGCGTCCCCAGACCTTCGCACTGCGGACACCAACCGATGGCCGAATTGAACGAAAAATGGTGCGGCGAGAGTTGCTGAAACGAACGCCCGCAATCGCCGCAAACCAAATGTTGACTATGCCGCTCCGTTCGCCAATCGGTTTCCTCGCGATTGGGATCCGCCACCGCCACTTCCATCACGCCAATCCCCAGTGACAGCGCCTGTTCGATGCTATCGCTGATTCGTGATCGTTCATCACCTTGGATCACGACCCGGTCGACGACCACTTGGACGACCTGCCGTTTGCGCGGATCCAATTTTGGTGCATCGTCCAACGCCACGGTCACACCGTCGATCCGCACTCGTTGGTAACCCTGACTACGCAATGACAGCCAAGTGTCATTGGAGGCTTCGCCCGGCACCACATCGATCGGTGCCATCAGCAAGGCCCGTGTCCCCTCGGTCATCGCCATGACTTTGTCAACGATTTGATCTGGCGTTTGCGTGCCGACGCGAACACCGCAATCGGGGCAATGCATCGTTCCCAAACGGGCCATCAAAATCCGCAAATAATCATAGATCTCCGTGACCGTTCCGACGGTACTGCGCGGTGAGTGACCAAGATTCTTTTGTTCCAACGCGACCGCTGGCGATAAACCTTCGATCCGTTCGACTTTGGGCTTCTGTACCTGACCGATAAACTGACGCGCGTACGACGACAACGATTCGACGTACCGTCGTTGACCTTCGGCGTACACCGTGTCCATGGCCATTGAACTCTTGCCGCTGCCGCTGGGCCCGCAGAATACGGTCATCGCATCGCGTGGCACTTGGACATCGACCGATTTCAAATTGTGCTCGCTTGCTGATTCGACCACGATGTGCGTCCGCGCGGCGGGCGAATACGACACGATCTCGCTGGGCGATTGACGCGGCTTCGGTTTGGACCGTCTTTTGATTCCCAGCGACTTTGCCAACGCCGCACCAGTGTGACTGGCCGCCGCCTTGGCAACCTTCTCCGGCCGACCTTCGACCACCAACTCGCCGCCACCTTCGCCGCCTTCGGGACCGAGATCGATCACCCAATCGGCGGTCTTAATCACGTCCAAATTGTGCTCGACAATCACAATCGTGTTACCGCGGTCCGCCAAACCGTGAATCACCTTGAGCAACAATTCGATATCCGCAAAATGCAGCCCCGTGGTCGGTTCGTCCAGAACGTAGAGCGTTTTGCCGGTTTCGCGTTTACTCAGTTCACGCGAAAGTTTGATTCGTTGGGCCTCGCCTCCCGAAAGCGTCGGTGACGGTTGGCCCAGTTTCAAGTATTCCAACCCGACATCGACCAACGTTTGCAGTTTCTCCGCGATTTTGGGAACGTTCTCGAACAACGTCAGTGCTTCGGAAATATCCATTCCCAAAACGTCCGCGATCGACTGGCCCTTGAACTGGACCGACAGCGTCTCGCGGTTGTACCGTCGTCCCTGACAAACCGGGCACGTCACCCAAATATCGGCCAAGAAGTCCATTTCCAGTTTGCTGGCACCATTGCCGTCGCACGCCGCGCACCGTCCACCGTCGACATTAAAACTAAACCGACTGGCCGTGTAACCCCGCGTCTTGGCTTCGGGCAGTTTTGCAAACAGGTTACGAATTTCATCAAACACTTTGACATAAGTCGCCGGATTGCTCCGCGGCGTGCGACCAATCGGCGATTGATCGATCGCAATCGTTTTGTCTAAATGATCCAACCCACTGATCGAATCGTGTTCGCCCGGTTCGGTCTCGGCGCCGTTGAGCGCGTTGCGAAGCGCGGGCTCGACAATCCCGCCGATCAATGAACTCTTGCCGCTGCCGCTGACACCGGTAACGCATGTCACGGTTGCCAGCGGAATAGAGATGTCAACATTCTTCAGGTTATGAAACTTTGCACCGTGCACGGTCAGCATCGTTTCGTCATCAATCCGACGGAGCTTCGACGGCGCATCGATCGATCGCTTGCCCGACAAGAACTGTCCCGTGACGCTCTCGGCGGACTTGGTCACCGACCGCAAATCGCCCGCCGCAACAATCCGTCCCCCTTTGACGCCCGGTCCAGGACCGAAGTCGACGATCATGTCGGCAGCCCGCATCGTGTCTTCGTCATGTTCGACGACGATCAATGTATTGCCCGTGTCACGCAGACGCACCAAAGTCTCGATCAGCCGATCGTTGTCGCGTGGATGCAATCCGATCGACGGTTCATCCAAAATGTACAACACACCCACCAACCCGCTGCCGATTTGCCCGGCCAATCGAATGCGTTGGGACTCGCCGCCGGACAATGTGGGCGCCGTCCGACCGAGTGTCAGATAATTCAGCCCGACGCCCAACAAAAAGCCTAACCGCGTGCGTATCTCCTTCAGGGCCTCGGACGCGATCGTGGCGTCCGTTTCGCTCAATACAATCGACGAAAAGAATTCGTACAACTGATCGATCGATAAATCGCACAACTCGGGCAACGTTTTCTTACACGACGGACCAAATTGCTTGGACGCAGTCGTGATCGTTACCGCGGACGCCTGAGGATTCAGTCGCTGACCGTCGCAGTCAACGCAATGAATCGTGTTCATGTATTTTTCCAACTGCAACAACTGCATCTTGTTACGTGTGGTCCGATAGCGTTCCAGCAATTCGGGAATGAAACCATCAAATTCGCCCGAGTATTTGCGCGACCCCTTGCCGCCGCGCCAGGTGAATTGCAGTGAATCGTCGGTGCCCCATAACCAAACGTGTCGCGCCTCGTCGGGCAAATCACGCCACTTGCCCTCCATCATCGTGCCCGGCTCCAACTCCAGGCGCTTGTCCATGGCATCGGCAACGTTGCGATAGATATGCCGCCGGTAGCGGCCCAAGTCGCCCCATTTCCCGAGCAGCCCGATCGCGCCTTTGCGAATCGACTTACTGTCATCGGGAATCAATAGCTCGGGAACGAACGTATAGATCTCGCCCAGTCCGTCGCACGTTTCGCACATTCCCTGCGGACTATTAAAACTGAATAACTGGGGTGATGGCGGCTTGAAACTCTTGCCACATGTCCCGCACGCGTATCGCGACGAGTACAAGATGTCCTGTTTGGGCGGCCCAGCCTGATCATCGTTCTCTTCGCTTAACGAAACGATCAGCGTGAAGTCGGCCAACTTCAGCGCCACATCGATCGCTTCATTGATTCGCCCACGGTCTCGATCGTCGCAGTGAATCCGATCGACCACCACTTCGATGTCGTGCCGATGCTGACGATCCAACGCCGGCGGATCGGCCAATCGAATCGTTTCGCCATCGACCCGCGCCCGCGAATACCCCTGTTTTCGCAGATCCTCAAACAGATCGCGAAATTCGCCCTTGTGACCGCGCACCAATGGAGCCATCAACCACAACGTGGCATCAATCGGCAACGCTGCAATCCGCGACGCGATCGCATCACGCGTCTGCGCGGCAATCTCGGTATCACAATTCGGACAATGACCCGTACCGACGCGAGCATACAGAACACGCAAAAAATCGTAGATCTCGGTAATCGTGCCGACGGTGCTGCGAGGGTTCTTGCCAGTCGACTTTTGACTGATCGAAATCGACGGACTCAGCCCGCTGACTAAGTCAACGTCGGGTTTGGGCATTTGGCCCATGAACTGACGCGCATAATTGCTGAGCGATTCGACATAACGTCGCTGACCTTCGGCGTACAGCGTGTCGAACGCGAGAGACGATTTGCCGCTCCCGGAGACTCCCGAAAAACAAACCAATTGACCGCGCGGGATCACCAGATCCACATCACGCAAATTGTGCTCTCGAGCGCCTTTGACTTGAATTTCCGTTTGGGTCATCTATTCCTCACCAGCCTCCGCTGGGTCTGTCGGCACAAAAAAAAGCTCCGGCCAACGCTTGGGGGTAATCTTTTGGCGACGACATCTTTCTGCCGTCACTGAATCCGCCGTCACTGAATCCGCCGTCACTGAATCCGACGTCATTGAATCGGTGACCACGCTATCATTCGCTCAAAATCGAAACGGTCGCTCGATCACTGATCGTGCCACCACTGCTAGCTGCGGAACATCCGTTGTAGACACATCCCTTGGTAGACCCTGAGCATGGCGGAAATCACAGGGGACAACAGGGGGCAGCTGCCGAGACGAAACGACCAGCAGGACGGCCAATCAGATCGCTGACAGTTTAACAGTGATCGGTGACTTTCCCAACGACGCTCCCAACATTCACTGCCGACGCAATCTGCACGGCGAAGCGTCGTGTTTTGCCGGATTGTCACGCAACCACGCTGGCAGCGAAAAACGATCGATTCACCCGTGGGGACGACGTTTCACGGC
>JABDKS010000774.1 GCA_013002105.1 Pirellulaceae bacterium
GTTCATGGCAGTCTGAAACATGGCAGTCTGAAACACGGCAGTCTGGAATATGGCAGTCTGGGAGTTTTGGGGCCACCGTGCGAACGATTCGAGATGAAGCGAACACGACGGTTGCGTATGGCCGAAAAACAATTTGTACCGCATCAGCACTCACACCAAAGGGGATGCTGTTTTGGTCCGCCAGATGCCGCGAATTTGCGAAATGTCATGACCTCGGCCCGCACCGATCACCATGCATCGACTTCAACGCATCGGATTCCGGTAGCTAAATCCTAACGGAAACGCATTTACCAGATTGACTCAAAGCCCAAAAAAACCAGCCGTCGATTCCTGCTGCCTTGTTGGCGAAAGCAGGCCCGATCAGACGGCCTATTTGGGACGTCAAAGTGGATGGTAACGCATTTCACTACAAATCCCGTTTCGCAACTCAATCCGGCCCGACCCAACGGATGACAAATTCCAAAAGATTGGCAACCGTTCGCAGCTTTCTGTGCCGTTGGACTGCTGACCAAACTGGCGACCAAGTTGCCGACGATAGCCTGCCGCAATCGATCGCCACCGAATCGCTGGTCATTCGCGACGGTTTTTATTGCGGACGGTCATTCGATCTCGGAGCGTATCGCGCGATTTGGTTTGTCGAAGAGGACGAGTTGAAGATTCGCGACAAAACCGGCGCAGTCGTCGCCGTGTTTCAATCTGATGAGATCACCATCGCGGATAACCCTGCCACGCGACCGGTCGGTCCAGATGTGATCAAACTTGATACGCAACAGGCCTCCACCGTATCGACGCAGGCGAACAGTGACGAAGTCGACACGGTCGCACAAGAATCGACGGGAGCCACCGACGATGACGATCTCCGACGAGCGGCGTAAAAGATCGGCCGAGAGACCACGCAGTCAGCATCTTGCACCATCTCCCTATGGATTCGGTACGTAACGATCAGGCACTCGATGCCGGTTAGAAAAAACTATCTGGCTCCCAGAGTCTCGTATCTTCTCTCAGCGGCCCAGCTCGTTCCGCCACCTTGCGTCATCAAAGCAGCAACGCCTTCGTAGCAAAACAGCTCCGTTTCGGTCATAGTGGCGTAGTCGGTTCCTACCGGCGGCAATCAGCGACGCAACTTTCTTTGGCGACCGGTAGATGGGACGACTGACCGACTACATTTTTGACGCCATCCGGCGACCTCGCGAACAACTGACTCGAGGTCAGCACAGTGTACGCTACGCGTGGGAATTGACCGTCTACTGTTATCGGCAACTCCAACGTCATCGGGCCGAAGGCATGGCGGCGGAATTGACGTATCGAACGATTTTCTCGTTGATCCCGGTAGTCGTGCTCGGACTTGTGATGTTCCGAGTTGTCGGCGGGCTGGATGAAGTGCAGCAGAATGTCGAAAACCAGCTCTACTCTTTCTTCGGTGTCCCGGAGATTCCTGAGGAGTACCTTTACGATCAAACGTCACTCGACGAGGAAGATCCAACCTCGGCGGCGGAACTGACGCCGGTCGACGGTGACAACGCTGATGCAGAAATCCCAGCCGCGCTGACCGGGCCGGAGAACGGTACGGCTAATCCAGACTCGACAGCCGAATCCGAAGACGCCCAGGACGCGATTGTTGACAGCACGCTGGACGAAGCAGCCAAAGCGGTGGCAGCAGCGCAAGAATCGATCGAAGACGCCAAGGTCGTATCCAAGGATGAAGAAGCCCGCCGGCAAAGCCGCGCAAGCATCCGGCGAACGCTGCATGAAGTCACATCGAAAGTTTCTGCAATCGACTTTGCCTCCATCGGCGTCTTCGGACTGCTGCTGTTCATCTATGCCGCTGTCGCGCTGGCTGACGCAACCGAACACCTCTTCAACCGCATCTTCGACGCTCCCAAACATCGCCCCGTACACATTCGCTTGGCGATTCACTGGTCCATCATCACACTCGGTAGCGGATTGCTGGCGATGAGCCTCTACATGTCCGGCCAACTGGTCGCTTGGGCCGGCACGGTCGGTGCCGGATCGACGTCGCAAATGATCTTGGCACGACTGCTGTCGATCAGCGCCAGTTGGGTGCTGTTGTTTTTGCTGTACGCCCTGATGCCCAACGCCTACGTATCACCCAAGGCAGCAGCGATCGGTTCCGGAGTAGGTTCGCTACTTTGGGAGGCCGCAAAATTTGGTTTCCAAGTTTACGTCAGTACGGCCGTTCCCTATTCCGCACTGTACGGATCGCTGGGATTGATTCCGCTGTTCTTGCTCTGGATTTATGTGACGTGGCTGATCGTCCTATTCGGCCTGATCCTGACCTACACGCTGCAAACGTTACGGGGCCGGCGATTACGACGACGCGACCTGAGCGAAGAAGACTTGTTGCACGGCGACCCCGATTGGATGTTGCCAATCATGAGCGAAGTCGCACATCTCTTTCAGATCGGAAAGACCATCGATCACCAGCAGCTTGCCGACAAACTGGGACTGCCAGGACGAATCGTTCACGAAATGGTCAATAAATTAGTCGATGCGAAGTTCTTGCGTCGAGTCTCCGCGGGCGCTGGAGACGAAATCTCATTGACGCTTGCGATGCCGGCGGAAAAGATCCGCGTCGTCGATATCTTGTTACTGGCGCACAAAACGCGGCCCACCAGCGCCCATCCGGCTTGGAAAACACTCGCCAATCTAAAACAAGCCGAACGCGAGGCCGCCGAGCAAAAAACATTGGCCGACATCACCGCCAAAAATAAATGATCGGCCCAATTTGGCTGATCGCGTCTCCGCAATGACTTGCCAACACCTCGTTGCGTGTTTTGGTGTCTATCTGCAATACCTGAGTCAACTTTCTAGATTTTTCGTAACAGATCCAACTGGACTTCGCTTTCGAAGGCAATCTCTGGTTTGGCGTACGTGCATCCCGCGTTCCCGGCCATGGTCCTTCTGCACGGAGTCCAACCATGCTCAAACGCATCCACGTCGCCGCCCTCACGATCATCACACTGACGCAATGCGTTTCCCAAGACGTTTCAGCCCAAAACGTCTCAACACGCACCTACGTTGCCAGCCATGCGATTGCTCGTGTGCCCCACAACGTCACTTCCTTCGATCCGTTCAGTTCGCCAATCCCGTCTGGATCCAGTAAAGAAAATCTCTTCGGGCTGCCTCCGCATGAATTGGCTGGTGCCAACACGCGCGGTCGCTTGGCCTTGCTGCATTACCCCACACGACACACGACCCTGGCCGCACCGTTTGATTCCATCAATCGCCTCTACAACACACAGCACCGCCGACCATTGGTGCGGATCGGCATTCGCCGCAATCACTTGACCGGAATCGGCAAAAGCTGGTCTCACGTTTGGGGCCAAGCCGGTTTGTCGTCCTATCCGCACACGCAAGGCCGGGGTGCCTACTACATTCCGTTTCCGTCGACCGGGCGACCGACAACGCCAATCGGTTTCTCGGTCTTCTCGCACAACAACACGCGTGCGTTCACGATTTCGTGTGCATCGTGCCACACTCGCAACCTATTCGGACGTCCCGTTCTGGGTGCAACCAATCTGTTGGGCGGATCGGGCAATACGATGTTTTTACTAAAGCAAGTCGCAACGCTCAATCATCGCAAATTTCGATTCGCCACGCGTGCCGGCGGCTACGAACAGCAGACGTTCCAAAACATGAAACATCATTTGTCGTTCGTTCACGGCAAGCGAGCGGCAGGTCCGGGACTGGAAAATCCCGTCTCGTTTGTCGGAATGTCGATGACCGCCCGATCGAATGACCAAGCGCTTTCGCGGACCTATCACAACCGAGCCAACGCGTATCGAACACGACTTGCACATATGAACACAGATACGAAACCACCTGTACTGTGGAATCTAAAGTATAAAAACCGTTTTCAACACGACGGGTCGATGACCGGCGATCCCATGCTCGCCAACCTAATTTTCAACGAGATTGGTCGCGGCAGCGACATGAACCAATTGGAGCACTGGATCCGAAACAATCGCCACGCAGTTCGAGACTTGGCAGCCGCGGGATATGCGAGCGAAGCTCCGAAGTGGACCGATTTTTTTGCACCGCATTCGATCGACATTGTAAAAGCAAAACGCGGCGAACAAGTCTTCCTGGATCGTTGCGCCCGATGC
Source organism: Pirellulaceae bacterium (assembly GCA_013002105.1). The sequence goes on from JABDKS010000774.1 coordinate 4,128, forward strand.
CACGGCGAGTACGACAAAGCTTGGTCGCTTTCCAATTCGCATCTCTTTTCGACCGCCGACCGGTTAAAAACCATTCGTGTCACGATGCCCGAAGAAAACACGATCGTTCGCAATGTGGGCACTGAACCGGGCCGATCGATGGCGATGACGGAGTTATCCACGCTGGCGAATCGATTATCGATCTTCCGCAACAACGGAATCTCGTTCACCGCAAACCCGGGATCCTATGTACCACCACCACTGGTCGGAATCTGGGCTCGATGGCCCTACATGCACAACAATTCGATCCCCAACTTGGATCAATTGCTGACACCGGCAAACCAACGCACGCCGTATTTTTACATCGGCCCCGCTAAGAACCCGAATACCGACTACGACACCGCCGCGGTTGGATTCCCGATCAATCGAACGCCGCGAAATTGGATGCGTAACGACCGACTGTTCGACACACGTCGACCCGGCCTCAGCAACGCCGGTCACGACGAAGGAATCTTCGCCAGCGGCGGTCGCTCCGAGTTAACCCACCAAGCGAAATATGACTTGATCGAATTCCTCAAAACGCTGTAACGGAACACGCAAAGTTGCCGTCACGCTCCGCCGTGA
>JABDKS010000776.1 GCA_013002105.1 Pirellulaceae bacterium
GCCAAACGACGTGACGCGAATCGACAACAATCGATCCATGGCAATTCGGCCAGTGGTGACGCGTCATCGATGGGGATGGAAGCCTTGTTGGCAGCCAGCATGACCTCGCCCAGCGCCGCGGTCAGTCGCGACATTCGAATGTTACGAATGCAGGAAGCGATCGAAGAACTCAATGAGGAACAGAAGTCCGCGGTGCGGATGCGCTACGCCGAGGGACTGCCGACCAAAGAGATCGCCGAAAAACTGGGCAAAACCGATGTCGCCACGCGCGTGCTGTTATCCCGCAGCATGCGAGTGCTCGAAAAACAACTCGAAGACGTCCGCCCAACGCGAAAGTGAATCGACGCGCCCGTCGCATTACATCGTTGCTCGCATCCCGCTGGCACAATCACTCCACTGGCACAATCACTCCTCGACCCAATCCGATCCGTTCCAGATCGGTGAACCGCCGCTTTTTTCCCAGCGGCCTTTCTTGAAATTCCATTTCTCGTCGTCGACGTCATCGCGATTGGTATCCAGCTTGGCCCGATCCCATTGCCCGTCCTTGTCGTCGTCATACAAGTTCAACTTCCAAGGGCTGGCCGGACCGAGCACGTCCTTGCCCTTTCCCGAACGATCTGCCCGAGCCGTGGCGATTGCCAGCGCCGCGCGATAACGACGTAAATCGGGAGTCACGTTCGGTTCGGTCTTGGAAGGTTCAGCGCCGGCGTCGCCAACCCATTTGTCGTCAGCCCATACGCTCAGACCGCCGTCCTTCTCCCAGCGACCTTGCTTGAAATTCCATTTCTCGTCATCCAAATCGTCACGATTCTTATCCAACTTGCCACGATCGTATCGACCGTCTTTGTCGTCATCGTAAAGGTTTAATTTCCATGGACTCGCGGCCCCCAAGACATCTTTTGCCGTTCCGCTCTCGGCAGCCTGACCAAGCGCGAACTTCATCGCGATGACATAGCGTTGCTCGTCGCTCACGACCGCCGTGGATGTCGGGATTGGGCCGGTGGATGACTTTTCCGCGACCGGCATCTGCACGGTTGGTTGGTTCGCCGGTGCCGACGCCTGGGCGACGGGGGTGGACGTGGCGGGAACCAAGGGTCGCGGTGACGACGCGTCATCGTTTGATTCGACAGCAGCCAAGTCGACAGCATCCAAATCGACGGCAGCCAAATCGACAGGGGGCAATTCGACGGACACGGCGGGTCGTGCCTGCTGGGCCACTTCGGCTGTCGGTTTCGTTTTGACCGGCGCCTCGCCACCACCGACACCAAAGAAGGCTGCGACACCGGCAACGCCTGCCGCTACCGTTGCCAACACGGTGTTACGAATCTTCTGGTATTCGACAAACATCTCTATTCTCCCATTGGGTCGGATTGGGTTGGACGCTCGTGGCCCTCGATCATGCCGCGTTGAATCGGAACGGTGCAATTACAGTATGTGTAAGGACAGATTTTCGGTCCACGTTGCAGCTCGAAACCCTCAGCCAACGATCCGATTCGCGCATATCGTCCGCCAACTCGGCTCGCCGGATAGCAACGGTACGCTTCGCCCGTCGATTTGATGACCAAATAGTTCGCACCGGCATGACAGAGCCGACCTTGAAAATTGTGCTCGATCTGGCCTGTCAAATTATGCCCGCCCAATTCCATCAGGATCTTTTTCTCCGCGTCCGTATACTCCCGCAAATAACCGCGTACCTTTTCCGGCTGAACTTTCAACGTGATCCCATGTTCGCAAAAGTACGGCGCGACGTGATCCCGCAGCTGCTTTAATCGCTCGGGTACACCGACACTGGTGACATGGAAAAGAACTCCGTATCTCGCATACTCTTGTACCACCGCGTATTTGTCGACAAACGATTGCGGTGTCGCATACTCCAGATGCAAACTGGCCGAAAAGACATGCAACGCTCCTCGCGATGCGTCCAGGAACGATCGCAGTCTTTCGTCATCGGCCGAAAAATTGGTCTGGATCGAAATGCTGTGCCCCATTGCAACCAGGCCCGACGTGATCTCGTCCAGTCCTGGTTGCCGAAACGGTTCGCCACCACTGAGCTTGAACTCCCAATGCCCCGGCAATTTTGAGAATGCGGCGAGCGTCGTTTCGATTTCCCGCAAACTACCGGTTCGATCGGGCATGTGCCGCTGCGTGCAATAAGTGCATCGGTAGTTGCAGGTGTCGTTCATGTTCCAGCTGACAACACCGTCGACCGGTCGGCCCAGAACGGTCCACGACTCCAGTGGCTTGCTGCGTTGTTGGATCCAAGCGTCAATCCCCATCGCTTGCCTCCGTTGCACCACTTGCTGCGGTCTGCGAATCGGACCTATCTGCAA
>JABDKS010000815.1 GCA_013002105.1 Pirellulaceae bacterium
AGGATGGCGGCGATTCAAATCTGTTCGAAACGCTTCCTGAACCCACCCAAGAGATTCCCGCCCCGGAGCCAGACAGTGGACCTTCGTTGCGCGAAATGTTGGAGAACAACGAACCACAACGACCTGCACCGCGAAACGACACGCCGCGTGAGAGCGACGATGCCGATGCATCGTCATCGGATCGTGACAACCTGTTCCAAAGTCCCTTTGGTCAAAGCCGCGACAGCGATGCCGACCGGCAAGACTTAGAACGATTACGACAACGCATGGAACGATTGCGAGAGAACGAAGGTCGAGACGAATCCGTGGACCCATCGACGGATGCAAGCGTCGGTGCCGCCGGCAAGAAGTCGTCGTCATCGATGAACTGCGAAGACTTTCGGCAGCGAATTGCCCGCGAGACCATTCGTACGCTTTCACTGGACATTAGCCCACCGTTTCGTCCCGACGTGTTCGAGGAAAAGGAATTCGAGCAGATCAAATCGGAGTTTGACGAAAAACAAACCATCCGCGACTGGACCTCCTTGGACGGATTCGTGATGGGCACCGGCCGACTTCGTGATCTGGCTTACGAAAAAGCCGTGATCGAGAGAGAAGACGGAACGCTGCAGCAAATCGCAATCGAACGTCTGAGCGAAGGTGACTTGGGATACATTTCCAAGAATTGGGGACTGCCCAATGAGTGCCGTTTGGAACAGGTCGCGTACGTTCCGCGCAACTGGAACAAGAGCGTCATGACTTGGAAGGCATCGCTTCTGTGCCACAAGCCGCTGTACTTCGAGGAAGTCAACCTGGAACGTTACGGACATACCGCCGGCCCAGTCTTGCAACCGGTCGTGTCGTCGGCGCACTTCTTTGCCAACATCGCCGTGCTACCGTACAAAATGGGCATCCATCCACCGAGCGAATGTCAGTACGCGTTGGGCTACTATCGTCCGGGCAACTGTGCTCCCTGGATCGTGCCACCGGTACCGTTGAGCCCACGGGGTGCACTGACTCAAGCCGCTGCGATGACAACAGGATTCTGGTTGATCCCGTAAGCCGCAGTTCGCTCGTCAATCCAAGTCAAATCTGACATCCGCCACCGCCGCAGCATCGCGGGGCACCGCAACCTTCGCCCACATTGGGACGGGTTACTGGTAGGCTTCCGCCGCCTTTGACCGACGGTGCCGCCGTTGCACTCATCACACGCGTGAGTCCTTCGTCGCCGCAATCGGGGCAAGCCGACGGCGTATCGTCTTGTGATCGCACCAGGATTTCGACAGTCCTGTCACAACACTTGCATTCGTATTCGTATAGTGGCATCGTAGAGCTACCGATTCAGGTGATTCAACGTTGAAGCGGAAAAGGGGTCAAGAAGCGGAAAAGGGTGCTTTGCATTTTTGACTCCTGACCCCTTTTCCAACCATGATCCCGTTTCCGACCGTTCTATTATTGCATCGAATCCTCAAAGTGGTAGCCGAGAATCCCTATGCGTCCCCTCAGCCGCGCCGAAGTCCGAGAAGTCGATCGAATGGCGATTGAAGAATTCGGCGTCTCCGGGCTCGTTCTGATGGAGAACGCCGGCGCAGGAGCCGCACGTATCATTGACGATCTGGCAGGCGACGGACCGATCACGATCTTGTGCGGCAAAGGAAACAATGCGGGCGACGGGTACGTGATCGCCAGACATTTGGAGCTGGCCGATCGTAGCGTGCAATTGGTTTCGATTGTCGACCCGGCAGAATTGACGGGGGACGCCGCCGTGAACTATCAAATTGCCCAACGCAGTGAGTTGCCAATTCGCGTGGTAACCACCCCGAGCGAACTGTCATCATCACTGTCCGAATCCATGGCCATCATCGACTGTCTGTTGGGCACCGGCGCGCAAGGGGCTTTACGTGGCGTCTTTGCCGATGCCGTCCACGCTGCCAACAAAATCGACGCACTGCGAATCGCGATCGACGTCCCCACGGGTGTCGATTGCGATTCGGGCGAGATCGTCAGCACGGCCTTCCGCGCCGATCATACGATTACGTTTGTCGCTGAAAAGATCGGATTACAACACGCGCAGGACCACGTGGGACAGATCCACGTCGTGGGGATCGGCGCACCACGATGTGTCTTGCGGCGATGGAGCCAAGCGAACTAGTGCTTTGTTCCGGGTCGGGGTAAGGGGTCAGGAGTCGACGGCACGAACTTAGTGAGCCGACGGCGCTAGCCGCGGGCCTTTCGACGCCACTATGAATATGCAAGGCCCGAGGCTAGCGTCTGCGGCTCATTCGCCAAACTAAAGTTCGTGCCATTTTGGTCATGAGTCAAAAACCGGAACGTCCCGTAGGGTGCTTTGCATTTTTGACGCCTGACCACTTTTCCCGCTAGCGACTGTTGGTGACATCACCACACCGATTTACTTCTCGGCCGACAACGTACCCAAGGTCGCTGAGAGTGTCTTCGCTTCGTCGCCACGTTTGACGCGAAGCTTCACCTGTTCACCTTCGCGAGAATCCTTTAACGCCGCCCGTAAATCTGCGTACGTCGTTACCTTCTGGCCATTGACCTTGACCACCACGTCACCGATTTGAACGCCGGCGGCTTCGGCAGCACTGCCAGGCAAAACACGCGCAACGCGGGCGACTTTCACGTCGCTTGCGTTACAGGTCACACCCAGGAAACCGCGGCCGGCATCCTTGGCCATCTTTTTGCCGTCGCTCTTCTTGTCCGTCTTCTTCTTGGCATCGCTGGGCAGTCGCCCGGACTCGACCTTTGGAAACTCGCCGGTCAAACCTTCCTTCATGAATGCGACCACGTCCTTCTTCTCTTGCTCGGTCAACTCCAGCGGCTTCATCTTGTCGCTCAACCAAGGATTTTTGTGCCCGCCTTTGTTGTACCACTCGACCACTTCCTCCAACGTCTTTTGGCTACCGTCGTGCATGTAAGGAGGCGATAGCGCGACGTTTCGCAGCGTTGGTGTTTTGAACGCTCCCTTGTCCTTTGGATCTTTGGTTACGTCGAAACGTCCCAAGTCGGGTTTTTCCGCATCCATGCCGACGCCCAAATTGTGGTACTGTTCGTCGGTAAAATTCGCACCGGCGTGACACTCAGCACATCTCGCCTTCTTGGCAAACAGTTTCATACCGCGAACTGCTGACTCACTCATTGGGTGCTCGGCAGCCGCTTTTTTCAACTCGTCGTACTTCTCTTTTAACTCCGGCTCGTCATCCAATTCGTCCATGATGTCGTCGAATGTTTTCTCGAATTGCTCAATGGGTTGGTAGTAGTCGTAGGGTGTCGGACCGGTCACGATCGCTCGCTCGAACGCGGCGATCGCTTTGCCGACGTTGTCGATATTGATACCGTCGTCAAAGATTTTGGTGAATTGTTGTTCGTAGCCCGGGATCTCGGTGATCGTGGCAACACAGGCTTCGTGGGTGTTGCCCATTTCGATCGCGTTGGCAATGGGCCCCACCGCTTGATCCTCCAGCGAACCGGCGCGGCCATCCCAGAATTGAGCCTTGGAAACAATGCGGTTGTATGCGACGGGTGAATTGCGACCGCCCTGCTGACCGCCCACACCGACACCGAACTGTGTATCAAACCCGTAGCCTTTGTCGGGATGATGGCACGATGCGCACGAAATCGTGCCGTCGGATGACAACCGCGGATCAAAATACAATTGCCGGCCCAACTCAATTTTTGCCCGCGTCATCGGGTTGTCTTCAGGAACAAAGATATTCGCCTTTGCAGCATCGAGCCCCTTGGGCAACTTGATCTCCAGTTCCGCGTGATTGGCATCGTTGTCGAGCCATTTTTGTAGCTGATCCTCGGTCACGGCACCCTTGCCGGGGATCCCGGTCAATAGCGAATCATCGTCGCCCAATACCACCGTCTCAGCGGCGTAGCCAACGGCACCGGTGACGAACAAACTGGCAGCGGCGACCGCCGCAAAAACTACAACCCGAGACCCAAATCGACAAACCATCTTTCTATACAACTCGCGAGAATCCGTGGAGACAAATTGTGCGGGGACAGCATCGTCGACCGCTTGCAACGATCCAATTATAACAACGCGAATGGTAATCGCGAGCAACCACTACAGCGGCAGCTTGCGTTGTGGATCGCTCTGCAAAAATTCCGTGATCTGGCGCGCGGTCACGCTCATCGGCAACTGGGCCATTTCGCGCAGTGTGACGTATTGCCACGGAGCGGGAAGTTTTTTTCGCGACTTCGTCACGCTCGCCACGTGAACTTGCAACGAGATGCGATACTTTGTCACAGCGTGTCGAATGGTTTTCAGACGTATCCCGGTTTGCACGCTAACCCCCAGCTCGTCGGACAACCAATCACCCGCTGAGGTGACACTCTCGTAGGCGGTCTCGGTCGGCCGCGGAAAGTCCCACAACCCGGCCCAGCGACTTCCTTCGGGCAGGGGCCGCATCAAGTAATGCGGATCGTCGTTGTCGCGTTTGCCAGTCGCCTTGGCGATCACCAAAGCGAATTCCGTTCGGTCTTCGTACTTTGTCTTGCTAACTTTGCCGGGAATTTCGTCCTGCAGATTCTCTCGCTGCGCCGCGCACGACCGTTTCACCGGACACTGCTGGCAATTCGGTTGTCGAGGCGTACAAATCAGTGCTCCAAGTTCCATCGCGGCTTGGTTAAACCGCCCGGAACCTGTCGGCGGTAACATTTTTTCGGCCACGGTCCACAAGAGCGTGTTGGCGGATTTCTGCAATGGCGATTGTCGCAGTGCGATCCACCGACTGAAAACGCGTTGCGTGTTACCTTCGAGTATCGGCAGTTTTTGGTCGCCCGATATCGATAGAATCGCGCCCGCCGTGTAGCGTCCGATACCTGGCAGCGCCAAAACGTCCTCCAACCGCGTGGGAAAAATCCCGTCATGTTGATCAACGATCAATTTTGCGGCCGCATGGAGTGACCTGGCGCGGCGGTAATACCCCAGTCCTTCCCAATGGGCCATCAACGTCGATTCGTCGGCCGCCGCAAGATCAGCAATCGTCGGAAACGATGCCAGAAACCGATCGAAATACGGCAAGACGGTGGCGACCTGTGTCTGCTGCAACATGATCTCGCTGACCCAGACGTGATACGGCTCTGGGTGACGGCGCCACGGCATCTCGCGTGCATTCTGGTCAAACCACGCCAGTAGTTGTCGCCGAACTCGACCGCGCCAACCGGCATTCTGCCATTGCCCATCATGATCGGGAATATCGCGTTTGATCTGCGATGCTTCCACTTTCTCGCCGACGCGCCGTGGCGACGTTGATGGGGACGATTTCGACTTCGCAGTCGTCGGTTTCTTAGAACGCTTCGCCATGAAGTTCGCGACGGAGGGGGTGACATGAATAGGTGGGTGCGACTGAGGTCTTTGGCGGCGATCTACCGATCCAACTGACGACCCAATTGCACGGTCGTCTGGCGAATCCCGCCCGCACGCAGGTACTTCACTTTGATTTTGTCACCGGGAACATGTTCGTTGATCACTTTTTGCAAATCAGCAAAGAGTTCGATTTTGTTGTCGTCGATACCGATGATTACGTCTTGACGCTGCAATCCCGCCGACGCCGCGGCACTCTGGGGTAGCACACTGGTGATTTCGCAACGTGTCACACCAAACGTGTTGCACGTCACACCCAAAAACCCTCCGTGGCGATGTAGGATCGATAATCCCGGCAGATCGGCACGCAGTTTCTCCACACGTGGTTCTTTTACACCGGTCCCCATCAAATTCAATGACTCGCGAATCGGCAGCGCCGCGACCTTGTCCATCAACTCCGGGGTCAATGTGACATAGCGAATTTCCAACGAATCGATTCTGGACATTTTGGCCAGTTGGTCGATGGCCGCCGCTTCGACCTCTCCATCAATCAGTGCAATCGTTTTCAGATGGGGCATATGGATCACGTTGGCAATCACATCGGCTTGGATGCCGGGTCCGACTAGTGATACGAACTCGATGCCGCGCAACCACCGCAGCCAAGCCAACGGCTCGCTCTTGCGGTTCCATTGATCATCAATTCGCAACAAGAATTTCTGACCGGTTAATGCGCCGACAGCAAATTCGTCAAAGCCGATGTAGACACCCGCGTTGCTAAGCGACTCCAGTGCTTCCTGTTCGCGTGCCTCGTTGATCTCGGCGATCACTTTCTGCGCGGCTACTTGTCGGCTACCAGTGGATTCGCTTGCGATCGCTTTCAGTGCCCCCAATGCATTTCCGTCATCCTCAGGCGGTTGATCCAATGCGAGATCACTTAAAACCCCGATCGCTCGAGTGGTGGTCTCCAAATCGCCCTTACGAATCGCGGCAGATAATGCCGGCACCGCTTTCTCGCCAGCTTCGATCAAATGCTTCGTCGCCGCTTCGCGGTGCAAATACTGGCTGTGCGATAATTGGCCAACATAATATTCCAACGAACGATCTTCGCCGTCCGCAACCGCGCTCGTGCCGTCCTGCGCTGGTGCCGCTTTTGCAAATGCGGTTGCGAAAATCAGTGCTAGAGCGATGATCGGAATGGGTAGACCGATGGGGCCAATGATCGATCGAATCAAATGTCGCGTCATACGGAGCCTGCTTTGTCAGTCGGATACTACCGACGATGGTGGGGTACGAGCG
>JABDKS010000845.1 GCA_013002105.1 Pirellulaceae bacterium
GTGCAACCACCACCGATCTGATGGTATTTCTCGGCTACAGCGACCTTCATACCGCCTTTGGCGGCCTGCATCGCCGCGCCTTCGCCTCCCGGCCCAGTTCCAATTACAAACAGGTCGTAGTCAAAGATTCCATCGCTCATAATGGGGCGTCCCTTGCTCATCCGTTTCACAGTCCAAAGACAGGTTCTTGCAATGTTGCTCGCTTGCGTCCAGACCAACGTCGTGTTTGCCGATGTCTCAGCCAACGTCCAGCGCGTCATCCAGTGGCTCGATCAGGCCGCTGACCAGCAAGCAGACATGGTCGTGATGCCTGAATGTATGCTGTCTGGCTACGCTTACGATAGCCGCGAAGCAGCATGGGAACATGCTGTTCGCATCGATGACCCGCTGTTTACCGAGCTTGCGCAGGTTGCCGCCCGCGGTGGTCTGCATTTCTCATTTGGATTTTTGGAAAGAGCCCAGGATCGACTGTTCAACGCGTCGGCTTTGATCGGCCCCGAGGGCGTGGTCGGTCATTATCGGAAGATCCATCTGCCTCACCTGGGCGTCGATCGGTTTGTCGATCGTGGTGATTTTCCGTACGCAGTGCATACCGCCAACAGTAAACAGGCCGGTCCGATCAAGATCGGGTTGGCGATTTGTTATGACTGCTCGTTTCCAGAACCGATGCGTCTATTGGGGCTTGCCGGCGCGGACATCATCGCCTTGGGGACGAATTGGCCGTCGGCAGCTGCACGGACGGCCGAATTAGTGCCGCCGGCGCGTAGCATGGAGAATCATCTGTTTTTTGCGGCGGCGAATCGAGTTGGTGAAGAAAACGGTTTTCAATTCTGCGGACGAAGTTCGATCTGTGGTCCGGATGGCAAAGTTTTTACCAGCAGCAATGACGATCAGGAAACTATGCTGCTAGCCGAAGTCGATCCGCAGCAAGCACGTTGTAAACGCATCGAACGAACACCGGGAAAGCACGTGATCGATCGGTTTGCTGACCGACGTCCCGAATTTTACGAGGGGCTTGCCTCGCCAAATCCTTAGCAAAAACCGTGGCTGACAACCGAGTAAGTTTCCTATCTTGACAAGATTGCCAGCAGGCTTAGATTTGCGCAGATAGCTGAAGTGCGAGGAGCGGCGGATTAACGCCCAGTCTTGCATTGCATTCGTTCTCGCCAACAAGGACTGCGATCATGAAGAAACACACCAAGCGCAATCGAAATCGGGTGCCGAGACGATTTGAAACTTTGGAGTCACGGCGACTGTTGGCCGGTGACATGACCAATGCCGCCAATGCATTGGACGCGAATAACGATTCAGAGGTCTCAGCGGCCGACGCACTTGTGATCATCAATTACTTGGCGCAACAGGAAGCCGAAGGCCAGCAGTCGGGAGCTTACAACCACAGGGGCGAGCAAATCTTCCCCGACACCAGTGGCGATGGCTCGGTTGCAGCTAGCGACGCACTCAGAGTGATCAACGCCTTGGCTGAAGGCGAAGACGGGCCGTCGAAAGCTGACGATTTAGAGGACGATGTTGATACGTTAGAAGCAGAACAAAACGATTCGGAGTTCTCGATTCATATTGACGAGGGCAGCAGTCCCCGCGTGCATTTCGACGGTATCGACACCTTGGTCAATATTAGTTCGCCGAAGAACGGCAAGTTGCGATTTCAAATCGGTGATGAATTTGACAAGACGATCAGTATTAAACATCACCTCTGGATCGACGCCGGCGGGCAACACAACAAACTGCTCTTTGATGGCGCGTACATTCCTAACAACTTGCATGTAGACTTTGGCGGTTCCGACAACGCGATCAGTCTGAGTGATTCGCGGGTTGGCGGCGTTTTCTTGTTCGAAGGATCAAGCCGGGATGATACGGTCATCATCGACGACGGGTCCAAGGTCGAATTGTCTGTCGTGATCAGGACGAAATCAGGTGACGACACCGTGCTGGTTCAAGACGCCAGCATCTGGCGCGACTTTATTTACCACGCCGGCGATGACGAAGATATGTTCGCCGCCTACGACGCCAGTTTTGGGGCCAGCCTGGTCACACTGATGCAAGACGGCAAAGATCAGGTTTCGTTGCAAGACATCAATGTGAAATACGCTGCGGTGATCAACGGCGGGCGAAACAAAGATTCACTGGCCGATTTCGACATCAATGCGCGCACCTTCATTGATCAGCAATTCGAAAACGAAGGAAATCTGAAGGATGTACAGCAGCTGATCGATGAGGTCTGTGCAGGGTTTGCGCATGGTGAAAACGGGGGCAATGGTCCTACCGACAACGGAACGACCGATAGCGACTTAATATCCTAGGGCATTGGTCCAGTTAAAAATTCGGATTGGGTGGCAGGTGGTCAAGCGTCAGCGAGCTCCCTGATCGCAAACGCATACTGGGGGCTCGAATTTCGTGAACCTCGCTTCGCGACCCCAGCCACCCATTGGCCGACCCTATTCCGGATCCCCTCCCACTGTTGCCAAGTTCGGTTCGTTCAATCGCAGTCCGCACTTGTTTGAAGATGCTTGCGACAGGCAAGCCATTCCGGACACTACGCGTCGCTGCGACGATTCAGACAGCGCCACCCGCAGGCATAAAGCCAGCCAAGGTGTAAGGCGATGACAGCGCAGATCAGCAACATGCCATAGGCGGCCGCCACGATCACGATTGGTGCATCACGGCGAATGGTATTCCAGCCAAACTCTTGCACCGCCACGAAGGTAGGCAGGATCAGCGACGTGCCCAACAGCAACGTCAGCGGAATAAACACGCTGATCGGTCGACCTCGACGATCGCGCAAAAACATCTGAATCAGACAAATGCCTGCGAGCGATGCAACGATTCCGAATACGGAAAGTAAAGTCGTTCCGAAAATAAAGTTGTTGGTCGTCAGTGCTGGATCATTACTCAATGCAATGATGATCGCGTAAGAAACAGCCGTAATGGTCGTCAATTCAAACAGGGCACGAGTACCAAGTTTGGGCAGCGGTTGGTCCAGCGATCGAAAATGTGACAGTGCCCAGGGACTCCACATTTGAACGATCAGTCCGGTCGCTCCCGCGCCGACGAACAACGCAAACATGGTGGCAAAGAAGGGCTTAATGACTTGCATCGTGACTGGATCAACGAGGTAGAAAATTAAGGCGAGGAATACGATGCCAGCGAAAATCGACAGCGTCGCGG
>JABDKS010000873.1 GCA_013002105.1 Pirellulaceae bacterium
GTCAATCGGAGCCGCGATTCTGGTCGACGGTTCGTAAAGCTCCGAAACGACCGCCTCGAGTACGACCAACTTGCGATTCGATCCAGTCTCTGCCTCGACGTTGTGCACGATACAGTCCTGGGCATCGCCGACTTCGTTTTCGCATTCATGCGAGTGGGCCACGTCCTGCAAAATCGACCGCAACTGATCGGTTCGCTGCTGGTGATCATCCGACAACGTTTCACCAACATCGTGAAATCCAAGCTGATGGGTGTCACATTGGGTGTCGCTAATCTTTGCCTGCAACTGACGAATTTCGTCCAAGAGCGATGGGGTCGATTTGTCTTCCATGACCGGGCACCAGAGATTTGTGTGGGAGGATTCCTTCCTTATCCAATTCGGCAAAATGAACGGTCAGGTTGAGTTTACCGCCAAGTTTTGCATGCGAGGGCACCCCAGTTCGCCCAGTCTCCCACTATCGGTTCACCGTTCGCTCTGCTCCTTGAGCCAACGGGCCAGCTTGGTCGCTAGCTTTGACTTAATCGCGGCATGTTGGGGCACTCCAGCAAGATCGTGGAGCTCGTACGGATCGCTGCGAAGATCGAACAATTGCTGTCGGTTGGCGATCGGGTAGTCGATCAATTTCCATCGTTGCCCGCGGATCATCCGCTGACTATCGCGAAAGTAACCGACGACGAAGTCATAGAGAGTTTCACGGTCCCCGCGGATCACCGGGACTTGACTGCGACCATCCACGTCAGGCAGCGATAACCCGGCAAGTTCACAAAGCGTCGGAAACAGATCTCGCAAATACGTTTGTCCAGACACTCTTTGATTTCGAGGAATGCCTGGTCCCATGAAAATCATTGGCACGCCGATCGTATGCTCGTACATATTTTGTTTTCCGCGTAACCCATGACTTCCCATCGCGAGACCATGATCACTCGTGAAAACGATGTAGGTATTGTCGATCTGATTGGTGCGATCGACCGCGTCCAAGATACGCCCGACCTGAGCATCCATATGGGTAATGACCGCGTAGTAAGCCGCCAAGTCAGCGCGAACGTCCATTTCGATTCGCGGAATCGGCAACAGTACCTCGTCGCGACCGCCTCGGTTGCCGTGATCAAACGGGTGATCATGGGCAAAGTTCTTGGGCAAAGCAACGTCGTCGGCTGAGTAGCGTTTTGCAAAGTCCGGGTGGGGCAATAGCGGATCGTGTGGCGCTGTGAAGTTGACGTGAACAAAGAACGGGCGATCGGCCGATTGTTCGATCGCCGCGATCGCTCCGTCCGCGATCTGCTCGCTGGTCCGCGGTGTCAACCCAACACCCAACTGTGGTAAGGGTTGGTCCGCAGCATCGCGAAAAATCCAGCCTTTGTATCCAGTGATCGGCGTGCCCCGATAATCGACGCGGGGCTTGGCCCATTTTCCTCCACCACCTGTGAACAGCCTGCTGGTCTGTCGATATCCATGTGTCGCAGGACGACCATTGTTGTGCCACTTGCCGCAATACCAAGTCGCGTACCCCGCGTCAGCGAATGGCTCGGGCAGAGTTGCCAAATCAGGGTTGATCGTTCGGCCAAAATCGAAGACGCCATTTCGAATTCCCGTGCAACCGGTCAATATTTCTGCGCGACTGGGCGTACAAATTGGGTTTGCACAGATCGCGCGGGTAAACGCCGTTCCCGACCGGACGATACGGTCAATAGCCGGTGTTTGAATCAGCGTGTTGCCTAATGCTGCAATGGTGTCGGGACGCTGGTCATCCGAAACAATCAACAGCACATTCGGTGGCGACGCCTCACAAAGGAGCGGGGCAAAGACCAGCAGAATCGTTAGCAAGCATCTGGATCGGAAATTCAAAGCCTGGTCTCAGCAGAAGGAAATCTGGTCTCAGCAATAGGAAGCAATGTTGGGATACATTCGCGAGGTGGAACCACCCCTTGCGGTCAGCATTGTAATGTCGGCGTTTCGCGATCGTCGCGCCGCACCCATCAACGGTGTCGCTTGTCGTTACAACGGATCTCCCCTGAATAGCAAATCAGGCCGCCATTGACGCAAAAATCGGCTAATAAACGGTTGTCCAGATCGTAATCACTGCTAATCGATGCGCTCGCATTGCCCGCCTGACATTTCTCTGACATTTCCGAGCGCTTGTGGATGTCCAAAAAGTCACATTCTCGCGACGACTCATGAACGCCCACAAGCAGCGACGTGTAGAATCGGACTCAGGTTCCTGATCTTCTCCGCAGCACCGGTTTTCGTGCCGCATTCTTTTCGACGAGGAAGTCCCATGACGTTGGCACGTTCACTTCGTTTTCTGGCGTTCGCACTCAGTTCAGGTCTGTTTGTGGCATCGATCGCGATCGCTCAAGACCCACCGGTAGAAACAGGCGGATCGAGTGCGGTAACATCGCTGCCAGAGATCGATCGTTCCATCCACGACGCGATGCAGTCGCGTTCCTATGGGGATGCCGTCAAGCTGATCGAAGCGAAACTGGGTCAAGCGGATGTTGCCAATGCCGACTATCTGCGATACCTGCAGGGCGTCGCGCAGAGCGAAGCGAAGCAGTACGACGCCGCGATTAATACATTTGAGTCGCTGGAAAAAGACTACCCCAAGAGCAAGTGGCTCAGCCGATCACGTTTCGGTCGAGCAAACGTTTATGCACTCAAGCGACAATACATCGACGCCGGCGCAATTTATCAAAGCGAAGCGGAACGACTGCTCTCGCGCGGTCGAAAAGACGACTTGGCGAAGATCTATTTGGAGTTTGCAGATCGATACTTCGAGGGACTGCCTGCCGATGATCCCACCAAGGCAAAGAAACCAAATTTCAAGCAAGCACTCACCTATTACTCCGAGGCTGTCAAACTGGGGCCCACCGATAGCCTGCGACTGAAGATCGACTTTCGAATTGCACGTTGCCATGATGAACTAAAACAGCACGATCCGGCGATCCAATCGTACGAACGCTTTTTGAATCAGTTTGCCGGCGACGCTCCGACCACAGGAACGGCGGCACCGATCGCCATGCAAGTCGAAGCCACATTTCGGCTTGGTTCCGTGCAGCTGGATGCCAACCGGCCGTCGCAAGCCCGAAAAACCTGGCGAGACCTATTGTCCGAGTGGAAGGACCGGGACCATCGCGAACGAACCGAATCCGAAGAGATTGATTCGTATCTTGCCCGTGCCGAATTCCGACTGGCACATACCTACGGATTACCCAAACCAAATTCGGTGGGTGACCTGGAACTAGCGGTCACGGCGGCGGAGAAGTTCCTCGCCAACCACCCCGATCACAAACTCGCGCCGCAGGCCGTCCTGGAAATTGCGCAAGGGTATGCCGCACACGGGCGACACAAGCAAGCCGTCGCCCGATTGCAGGCTCTGATTGAAAACGACAATTACAGCGATTGCGAACAAATACCGACCGCCCGGCAATTGCTGGGCGCTCAGTTCTTGGCTCAAGGCGAGTTCGATCAAGCGATCGCCGCGTGGAAAGAGTTCCTGGACAAGCACCCAACCGATCCCAAATGGCCCGAAGTACAACGAAAAATTGTCGACGCGGAATACGCCAAAGCGATCACCGCTCGTCGTGACAAAGAATTCGCCCAAGCGAGAACGATGTGGCAGACGTTCCTTAACAAATACCCGCTCGATTCACGCGCGCCTCGCATCTTGCTGCAGTTTGGGCAGATGAAATTTGCTCAAGCGATGCAACAACACGACGATCGTGTCTCTGCGGCCTTGGAAAAGGGTGATTCGGCACAGTCCGTCGAGATCAATGACGCGTGCAAGTCGTTGTTCGAAGAATCAATCGCAGATTGGCGACGGGTCGTCAGCAAGTACCCAAACAGCAACGAAGCGTCCGAGGCGTCGTACATGATCGGCGTCACACTGGAAGACAAGCTGTTTCGACTCGATGAAGCACTGGAATCTTACAAAACGGTGAAAGGGAGATTTGCCCAGCGTGCCAAACAGCGAACCGATCGTTTGACGTCGCCGCAACTGAGCGTGACGACGGAACGAAAGTTCCGCAGCGATGAAAAGCCACGCATCAAGCTCACCACGCGGAACTTGAAGAACGTGACTGTGAAAGCCTATCGAGTCGATATGGTCGACTACTTTCGAAAAATGCATCTCGCGAGCGGCTTGGAAACACTGGACATCGCATTGATTGATCCAGATGAGCAGTTCGACCACTCGGTCGACAACTACAAAGAGTACCAACAAAGCGAAGAAGACATCGAACTGCCTATCGACGGCCCCGGTGTCACTGCCGTCACGGTCTCGAGCGAGGAACTCGAAGCGACAACGATGGTGGTGGTCAGTGACCTGGACATGATCGTGAAATCGTCTCGTAATGAGATGTTCCTGTTCGTCGAAAACATGCGAACAGGCAAACCAGCCGAAGGCGTCAGCGTGTTGATCAGTGACGGGTCGGATGTTTTTGCCGAAGAAATCACCAGCGAAGATGGTATCGTGCAGAAACCGTATGACGAGTTGAAATCTGTTGGTGATTTACGCGTGTTCGCTGTCCAACAAGGTCACATGGCATCAACGGTCAACAATCTTCAAGGCCTCGATTTCTCCGTCGGACTCACACCACGGGGTTATTTGTATACAGACCGTCCGGCCTACCGCAGTGGCCAGCTTGTCAACATCAAAGGAATTGTGCGATGGGTCGACCATGACCGCTTCACGTTTCGCAGCGGCGAAACGTTTAAACTGGATGTCTACGACGCTCGTGGTCGTCAATTGCAAACCAAGGAGGTGGTTCTGAACGACTATGGCACGGTCAACAGCAATATCATCCTGCCGGAGTTCGCGCCCCAAGGGGACTACCGCGTCCATCTACATCGCGCATCGGCGGGAGAGGCGGACGCGATCGGTGAACTGTCGTTCGAAACGCAATTTAAAGTCACACAGTACAAACTTGAACCGGTTCAAATCGAAATCGACTTGGACAAGGACGTCTATTTCAGGGGTGAAAAAGTCAAAGGCACGCTTTCGCTGAAGTATTACTATGGAACTCCTTTGGCGGGCGAAACCATTGAGTACCACTTCGGGCCGGACAGCGAACTTTTCACGGCCAAAACCGATGACAACGGCGAGGTGGAAATCGAACTGGATACCCAGCGATTCAGTGAGTCGCAGCCCTTGGATCTGGCCGTCAACGATCGCGAACGTGGTTTAACGCAAACTCACCGGATCTATTTGGCAACTCGGGGTTTCGCGATCACCGGGTCCACCGTCCGGGAGGTCTACATCAATGGCGAATCGTTCGAGACACTTTTCAAAGTAGTCGACCCGGCGGGAAAGCCGGTCCAAACCGATTTGAAGATCGAGGTCTACCGACAAACATCGATCCGTGATCGATTGGGTGAAAAGTTGGTCCAGACCCACCAGGTCAGCACCGACGCCAAGCGTGGTGAAGCACGTCAGGTGGTCGAACTGGACGACGGCGGCGTGTACTTCGTCCGCGCCACTGGAGTCGACCAGTTTGACAACAAAGTCAGTGGACAGGTGCAAGTCGCAATCTCCGGGGATAAAGACGCGACG
>JABDKS010000901.1 GCA_013002105.1 Pirellulaceae bacterium
GTCACACGCTGGTCTACATCACAGACGTAAGCAATTTCGGCTTGGCCGGAGGCCAGCATGCCTTTCGCAATTGCAGTGCCACGATTGTTGGCACCCATGATGCCAATCACGATGTTTTCGCTGGGAGGTTTTTTCGGCGGATCCTGGGCCCGGGCCCGAGGTGCACAAGTGCTGGCGGCAATCGCAGCGCCGGCTTTCAGAAACAGTCGGCGGTCGTGTTGACGGTTCATGGTATTTTCAGTGTTATCCCTCTTCAGGCCGCAATCGCGTCCGACCTCTCCCAAACGGCTCGTTGTACCACACATCTCAGTGTTTTTGCAGGCAAATGGTCGCCGATTGGTAGGCCTTCGAATCTGGACTTTGCGGTGGACACGGCCAATGATGACTCGTTGGGTGTCCGCGTTGGTGCTGCGGACCGATTCGTCCATTGCACGGAGGTGCCACGCGTGAAACTTGCTGATCTGTCTGAGGAACTTCAAGGCTGTCAATTCGGTGACGTCCGACTTACCAAACGAGTGACGAAACTTGCTGCGGAGCTCTCTCAAAAGCCGAACACCAGTATTCCCGCGGCGCTGAAATCGAAAGCCGATATCGAAGGCTGCTACCGTTTCTTCAACAACGACAAAGTCACTCCCGGGAAGATCCTTGAGCCTCACATCGAAGCGACCTATCAAAGAATCGACCAAGTCGACCTCGCGTTGCTCGTGCAAGACACCTCAGAGATCGACTTAACCCGCCCCGAGCAACAAGTCGAAGGCGCCGGGCCGATGGACTGCGAAACTCGTCGCGGTGCTTTCTATCATCCGATGGTGGCTTTTGATGCTGGCGGTGTTGCTTTAGGAATCATCGGTGCCAAGAGTTGGACTCGTCAGCGAATCCGCAAGGACACCAAGGCAGAGAAGGCCAAGAACCGAAAGCAGACACCAATCGAAGAAAAAGAGAGTTGCCGCTGGGTCGAAGGAATCAAGACGGCGGAACTTGCTGCTGCCGCGTGTAGTGAAACGACTTGTGTGTGCGTTGGTGACAGCGAGTCGGATATCTATGACGTGTTCGTTGCCGCCGAGCAGAGTGAAGCATCGAATTTTCATCTGCTGGTGCGAGCGGGTCAGAATCGTAACACCGTCGATCAACAAGATTGGGCCGAGCAGGTCCGCGGTAGTGCGAAGATTGCCGAGCAAACGGTGCATATCCGTGGTCGCAAAGCCAAGATCGCCAGCGACAAACGATCAGCCCGAAGCCGTACTCGCGGCGGGCGTGTTGCAGAGTTGGAGATCCGCAAAGCAACAATCGAAATTTGCCGACCGGCTCATGGCGACCGGCGGTTACCCGCTTGCGTCACGGTGAACGTTGTGCTGTGTGAAGAGGTCAACCCACCGGTGGGCGAAGATCCGATCTCTTGGATGCTGGTGACAACGTTGCCGATCGAGAGCGAGGAACAGGTCCAACAGGTGATTTCGGCTTACTGCATTCGGTGGCAGATCGAAGTATTTTTCAGGACGCTCAAATCGGGTTGCCGAATCGAGCGACGTCGCTTTGAGGCGATTGATCGGGTGCTGAACTGTTTGGCGTTTTACAGTGTGGTTGCATGGCGTTTGATGTACGTGTGCCATCTGGGGCGGGAGTGTCCGGAGATCGACTGCGAAGTGATTTTTGAGCCGAGTGAATGGAAGAGTGTTTACGTGATCCTGGGTGAGGATCTACCGGCGGAGGGTTGTCCGAGTCTAAATACAGTCGTCCGGATGATCGCACGCTTGGGCGGATTCATCGATCGTCCGAAGAATCATCCTGGAACGCAAACGCTATGGGTTGGCCTCCAACGATCCTACGATCTGTCCAACGCTTGGAACGCCTTTGGGCCGGGATCCAAAAAATTTTCAACTGGCTAACTTATGTGGTACAACGAGCCCAGTGGGAGAGGTGGCATGATCAGGGATTCGATTCAGATCAGCTGCGACGACTATCGACGTAGATTCAGCAGTTCGTCCAGCAACTGTTGGCTGGTCGTGATCACTCGGCTGTTTCCTCGGTACTGAGTACTGGCCAGCACCAGTTCGACCAGGTCATGTCCGATATCGGAATTGCTCAGTTCCAAAGCACCGCCGATCACGCTGCCGATGCCGTTTTCGCCGGGACGACCTTGAACCGGCAAACCGCAGTTGATCCCTTTGGCGAACATGTTCAAACCACGTGCTTCCAAACCAACCGGGTTGGCGAAACGAGCCAGTTGCAGTTGTCCCAGGTCACGGGTCACACCATTACTAAAGACACCACGAATCGTGCCGTCTTCGCCAATCACAAAACTGTTCAAGACACCCGGTTCACTACCATCTTGACGGGTTGCCGCCAGCGTAGCGTCTTGGGTCGCCAGACCGGAGACCAAATTAAAGTCCATCTCGAATTGCAACGGCGAAACACTGGGAATAC
Organism: Pirellulaceae bacterium; assembly: GCA_013002105.1. The sequence continues at coordinate 2,425 of JABDKS010000901.1, forward strand.
CAGAACGGTTGATGGCGATGCGCGAATTGGTCGCGTTTACAAAGTTGCCGTTCCCATCAAACTTCAGTAGGCCTGTGCCGACAGCGATCGAAGTGCCGTCCTGCAGCGAGTTTTCCGGACTGTCTGCGTACCAGCGATAGATTGTTTCTTCGTCCGTGCGTTGTTCCAGCGCCGCAGTCACACGCACGTTGATCGGCACACCCAGTGAATCGTAAACGATAAAGTCACTGGCGGCGCTTTGTCCTTCGGCTTCCTGCAAAACACCGAAGCCAAGGTTCGGCGAAAGGATTTCGCCATTATTCGTTTCAATCCGAAACGCCGAAAGATCGATGTCCAGGGCGTTCAGTTCGCCAGTATTGCTGACGAACCGGAAGGATCCGTCTTGGATGTAACCGCCCGGCACCAGGTCTCCGGATTCATTTGGGATGTTGTTTTCCGACGGCAAAATCGGATTTTGCGAGTCGAGTTGCAAACTCTGGATTCCTGAGGACTCTTCGATAAAGTCGATGAAGTCTTGCACCGTTGAAGTGGCTGTGATCTCTAGTTCCTTCGATCCCAACGCGCGGCCCCCTTTACGGCCACTGTAAGTGAGCGTCCCGATTTCAAACACGTTTTGAAATGTTAAGCCGTCACGCTTCAGCACATCGGTCAGCAGGGTCGCGCTGTTGATCGTCGGACCTTCCAAGTCAATCAACTTGTTGCCCGGCACATCCAAATCAGCGATTTCCGCGTCGCTGCGGGAGTCGGTGAACATATCACCTGGAGCAATTGTGTCGACTAAATAGAAGTTGTTCTGGTCACCGGCCAGGTTGCGATAGATCCGAACCTCGTCGTAGGCCGGGAATCCATCCGTACCGGTAGGCACCGGCGGGACCGGAAAGTTATTCAACGTGATCCGGCCGCTGGAAACATTTTGCGGACCAATCAATGCACTCGGTCGGCTTTCAACCTCGCCACCCTTATGATAGGTCACCATGTAGGTGTAGTTGCCGGTCAACGTCGTATCGTTCAGCGGTGTTGCTGTAAGCGGAGTGGTGCCGTCGTCGGTGAACCCGCCGCCCGCGGCGACCGTCGCCAGATAAAAGAAATCTGAACCGTTGGGACCGGTTCGGTAGACGTTGACGTCCGGATAGTTGCCGCTGGCGTCGGTGGGCAAGTTACTCAAGTCCACCTCGCCGGTCGCGCCGACCGTCGCGCTGATTGCGCTACTCGGTGTCGATTCATTGCCGGACGAGTCGACCAGTGCGACGCGGTATTG